>CANPET010000272.1 GCA_947573465.1 uncultured Eubacterium sp. | reverse complement strand
ATAATCCTGTGTATCATACTTATGATTCGAAGGAGAAACAAATATAGGATTAAAATAGATTACCTCAACACCTAATTTTTGCAGATAATCCAGTTTATCCATAACTCCTTGTAAATCGCCTCCATAAAACTGTCTTGTACCATCTGCTGCCGGAATTTCATTCCAGTCTTTTATGGCTGACACCCCTTTTCCAATATAAACATATTCATTATCCACCACATCATTGGATGAATCTCCATTGCAAAATCTATCTACCATAATCTGATACATTATGGCCCCCTTTGCCCAATCCGGTGTCTCAAATCCCGGTGTCAATTCAAAATTGCCTTCCTGTGGCATTTCATTACTAACACCTAGCATATTATAATAAATCACATCATGACCAGTCGGTACCTTGAAAAAATAAGAATACATTGTATCTGAATCATCCAGAACTCCAACATAATATTCAAAGTTCCCTACTGTTCTTTGACATTTCATAATCTTTTCTTCCCCATTAACGCATACAAAGGCACCTGTAATAGTGCCTTTTTTTGCTCTGAGGATAATCTCATCTGTTTTTTCTTTATCTTTATAACGACAGAACTGACTGGTTCCGTCATGAAATAATAAATCCTGATGAATCATTCTCTATACCTTCTATACTTAATCAAACAGTGCTTCGAATTCTTCCTGTCCAATCTTTTCTTTTTCTAATAACAAATCTGCGGAAGCATGTAATTGTTTCAAATGTTTACCAATAATATCCTTTGCCTTATTATAACAATCTTCAACAATATTTCTAACCTCTTCATCAATGGCTGAAGCTGTCGTCTCACCATATCCTTTTGAATGTGCCAAGTCTCTTCCAATAAATACATCATCGGAATCATCATCGTAATTAATTAAACCTAACTTCTCTGAGAATCCATATTTGGTAACCATCGCTTTGGCTGCTGCTGTTGCCTGCTTAATATCCTGGGAAGCACCGGTTGTAATATCGTCTAATATTAATTCTTCTGCAATACGTCCTCCCAGACTGACCATAATTTCCTGCAGCATCTTTCCCTTTGTCAGGAACATTTCATCCTTTTCCGGCAATGGCATTGTGTATCCTGCAGCACCTGCTCCGGTAGGAATGATAGATACTGTATGAACCGGTCCAACATCCGGTAAAACATGGAACAGGATTGCATGACCTGCCTCATGATAAGCAGTAATTCGTTTCTCTTTTTCAGAAATTATCTTGCTCTTCTTTTCTTTACCGATACCAACCTTAATCATTGCCTGATTAATCTCAGCCTGTGTAATAAACGCCTTTTCAGCCTTTGCTGCCAGTATTGCTGCTTCATTCAATAAGTTTTCTAAGTCAGCTCCTGTAAATCCTGCTGTTATGCGGGCAATCTGTTCTAAATCAACATCATCTCCAACCGGCTTATTCTTAGCATGAACTTCCAAAATCTCTGTTCTTCCCTTTACATCCGGTCTTCCTACCATAACCTTTCTATCAAATCGTCCAGGTCTTAAAATAGCCGGGTCTAAAATATCTACACGGTTTGTAGCAGCCATAACGATAATACCT
The DNA here is from genome assembly GCA_947573465.1 of uncultured Eubacterium sp. Taxonomy (GTDB): domain Bacteria; phylum Bacillota; class Clostridia; order Lachnospirales; family Lachnospiraceae; genus Eubacterium_G. The sequence continues at coordinate 949 of CANPET010000272.1, read as the reverse complement.
TCATTGACACCAAAACCATCCATCTCCACAAGCATCTGGTTCAATGTCTGTTCACGTTCATCATGTCCGCCACCCATACCGGTTCCTCTTCTTCTGGCTACTGCATCTATCTCATCAATAAACACAATACATGGTGCATTTTTCTTTGCCTGAGCAAATAAATCTCTCACACGGGATGCACCAACACCTACGAACATCTCTACGAAATCAGAACCTGAAATCGTAAAGAATGGTACGCCAGCCTCTCCGGCAGTAGCCTTTGCAAGCAGTGTCTTACCTGTTCCCGGAGGTCCTTCCAATAACACACCCTTTGGAATACGTGCACCTAAATTAATATATTTCTTAGGCTCCTTTAGGAAATCTACAATCTCCTCAAGTTCCTCTTTTTCTTCTTCTAAACCTGCCACCTTTGAAAAATCCATGTTTTTGATTTCAATAACCATTCTTGCACGGCTCTTTCCAAAGTTTGCCATTTTGCCTCCGCCACCACCGGCATTGGCATTCATCATCATAAGCACTACAACAACCACAACACCTAATAGCAGCATTGGTAATATGGTTGTTAAGAAAATACTATCCCTGTCGACATCCGGAATATGTGGCTTTAATGTTATATTATTTTCCTGTTTAATCTGGTCTATTTCTTCAATGACCTTGTTTACATCCGGTACATAGACAACTTTAGATTCATTATTATTTAAATGTACCACTAATTTTCCTGTTGGAACCTCTTTATTCTGTTTAATCGTTAACTCTTTTACACTTCCAGCCCTAAGGTCCGCCAAAAAATCACTATATGCATAATCACTTTTTACAAAATCCTTGCTAAAACTATAAACTAAATATACCAATAGTAAAATAAAAACTATTAAATATATTCTTCCCAGTCTGCTCTTATTCTTATTCAAAACTGCCTCCTCAAATGCAAATATTATAATTCTACAATTCC
>CANPET010000271.1 GCA_947573465.1 uncultured Eubacterium sp. | reverse complement strand
CTTTGGAGGTGTTGAAATGTATTCCGATAATCAAAAATTAAGAAATCAACCTTCTTTTGGCAATAACATTCGTAATATTCGCAAATCATGCAATATGACTCAGGAATATGTTGTTACAAAACTGCAGCTTATGAATCAGAACATCTCCCGTAGTATTTACTCCCAAATCGAATGTGGAACCTACAATATTAGGATTTCTGAACTAGTCGCACTAAAGAAAATCTTTCATGTAGATTATTCTGAATTTTTTAATAACCTTGACAACTAACTTCACTTTTTGTTGCATTCTATACTTTAAAACAATCCCATATTAAATTATACTTTGGCAAATGTTTATTTCCATTTGCTACCCTGATACAAAAAATCTTTTTTAGATAGCACTTTAATTTTTACACACTAAAAAGGAGCTATCACACTAACTTTTAATGTAATATACTCCTTCTATATAACTTTCAAACATCTTTTTAAAACATTAATTACATATATAGTTTCCTTTTTTAATATACCTATATGTAATATGTTTCTGTTTTCATATATTTTTACATATACATATTCTACTTTAATAAAAATGAATATGTAATTTATCATCAATAACTAAATATTTTTAATGATTTTACATATAAATGCCCTTATTTAGCAGAAAAGAATATGTAATCCCTGCTATCATTCTGCTCCCCCCTGGAGAACTCTTCCATTATCGGCACATGACAAAGCTATATACTTGACAGGTTGTATATAAAAAATCTGTAATAAACATATACCGTTTATTACAGATTTTTTATTTCTAAACTATTTCATAACAATATTAATAATTCTTCCCGGCACATAAATTTCCTTCACAATATTACCCGTCAACTTATCTGCGATTGCTTCTTTTCCTGCAGCAATGGCATCATCTTTTGAAATATCCGCAGGTACACTGATGACTTCTTTTGTCTTGCCATTAATCTGAACCGGTATCTCAATGGTATCTTCCACCATTTTGCTTTCATCATATACTGGCCATTTTTCATATGCAATAGTATCTGTATGACCTAACATTGCCCATATTTCTTCACCAACATGAGGACAGATACATGAAAACATTTTGATGAAATTCTCGGCATATTCTCTTGGACATTTTCCGGCTTTATAAACCTCATTAACAAATGTCATCATTTGAGCAATCGCTGTATTATATCCCAATTCTTCAAAATCGTTTGTCACTTTCTTTACTGTCTGATGATATACCTTTGTCAATGCGTCGTCATTTTCATCTGTGATTTTTTCATCATCTGTGAAGAATGTCCAAACTCTCTTGATAAAACGATATGCTCCCTGTACGGCATCAGAATTCCAAGGTTTAGAAACCTCAATCGGTCCCATAAACATTTCATATAATCTTAATGTATCTGCACCATACTCCTCTACAATGTCGCTTGGATTTACAACAAACTCAGGGAATCTCTTGCCCATCTTAATACCATTTTCACCAAGAATCATTCCTTGATGAACTAATTTCTTAAATGGCTCTTTTACTGGTGAAAGACCTTCATCATATAAAAATCTATTCCAAATACGTGAGTACATCAGATGACCTACAGCATGCTCCGGTCCACCTACATATAAATCTACTGGAAGCCAGTGTTTTAATAACTCCTGATTTGCAAATTCTTCTTCATTATCAGGATCAATATATCTCATATAATACCATGAAGAACCGGCAGAACCAGGCATTGTTGCTGTTTCACGTACACCTTTTACTCCGTTTTTATCATATTGCTTCCATTCAGTTGCATTTTCAAGAGGTGCTTTACCATTCTTACCTTTATAATCATCAAGCGCTGGAAGAATCAATGGAAGTTCCTCATCTGGAAGGAAATATATCTCTCCATCTTCTTTATATACACAAGGAACCCAGTATCTTTGTCTTGCAAAGATCCATTCACGGAAATGATAATTGACAGTCTCCTTTGCCACTCCCATATCTACTAATTTCTTTGTAATAGCAACCTTTGCTTCTTCAACTGTAAGACCTGTAAATTCTTCTGAGTTCATCAATTTACATCCCTTGCCCAAATAATCCTGCTTTTCAAATGCATGCTCTGATACATCTGCTCCCTCGATAACCTGAATCATATCGATATTATGTGCAATAGCATATTCAAAATCTCTCTGGTCATGACTTGGAACTGCCATAACAGCTCCTGTACCATAACTTGCAAGTACAAAGTCACCGATAAACAATGGTACTTTTTTTCCATTTACAGGATTGATACAATAAATACCTTCCAATCTGCATCCTGATTTTGTCTTATTTAATTCTGTACGGTCAAAATCATTTTTCTTGGCTGTTTCATCTATATATGCCTGAACCTCTTCCTTATTTTCCACTCTGTCCATAAGGCTCTTAACAATTTCGCCATCTGGTGCCAGCACCATAAATGTAATACCATAAATCGTCTCAATACATGTAGTAAAGATAGAGAACTTGCCACCATCTACGATTTCAAATTCCACTTCTACACCGGTACTCTTTCCAATCCAGTTTCTCTGCATA
>CANPET010000270.1 GCA_947573465.1 uncultured Eubacterium sp. | reverse complement strand
ACACCTTATTTTGACCATCTTATTTATTTCTTAATCTTAACTGATTTTATTTTACTCCATGCACCATTTACTTTCTTTCCTGATGTAATTCTATATGCGCGAATTTTAAAATAATGCATCCTATCGTATGGCATCTTTCATACTTTTCACATATTCTCCAACATATGGAACACTGTCCTTGCCATACTCCGCAACAATTTTTACAATTGCACTTCCCACAATTGCTCCATCTGCATACTGGCATACATCAGCTGCCTGCTCCGGCTTTGCTATTCCAAATCCAATGGCACATGGCACATCTGTTGCTTCTTTCACTAACTTTGTCATAGCTCCCAAATCCGTAGTAATATCCTGCCTTACTCCTGTTACACCTAAAGACGAAACCACATATACAAACCCCTGTGCTGACTTTGCTATTTTTGCAATTCTTTCTTCTGAAGTTGGTGCAATCAATGGTATCAAATCCACTCCTGCTTTATCACAGTATGGTGCCAGTTCTTCTCTCTCTTCAAAAGGGCAGTCCGGAACAATCACACCGGAAATACCACATTCCACACATCTTCCCATAAATTTTTCTGTTCCATATCTAAAAATCACATTGGCATAAGTCATAAATACCAGCGGAATCTTCACAATATCTTTTAACTCTTTTATCGCATCAAATAATTTGTCTGTAGTACATCCTGCTGTTAATGCTCTCAAATCTGCAGCCTGAATTACCGGTCCCTCTGCAATTGGATCTGAAAACGGAATTCCTATTTCAATAATATCTGCTCCATTTTTCTCAATTTCCAAAATCAACTTTTTTGTTGTGTCTAAATCAGGATCTCCTCCTGTAATAAAGGCGATAAAAGCCTTTCCATTTTTAAATGCATCACTAACCTTACTCATAAATCTTTACTCCTCTATATCTTGCGATTGCAGCAACGTCTTTATCTCCACGTCCTGAAACATTCACTACAATTATCTTATCTTTATCCAGTGTCGGTGCATATTTTATTGCATATGCCAAAGCATGAGAACTCTCAATTGCCGGAATAATTCCTTCCACTCTTGATAAATATTCAAAAGCTTCTACTGCTTCCACATCTGTTATTGGAACATATTTTGCCCTTCCTGTATCATGAAGATTTGCATGCTCCGGTCCGATTCCCGGATAATCAAGTCCTGCTGAAATAGAATAAACCGGTGCAATCTGTCCGTCCTCATTCTGACAGAATAATGATTTCATTCCATGGAAAATACCTTCTGTTCCATTGGCAATAGTTGCCGCATTCTTTGGATTGTTAACTCCAAGACCTGCAGCCTCACAACCAATTAATTCTACCTCCTTATCCTCAATAAAATTATAAAATGCTCCCATAGCGTTAGAACCACCACCTACACAGGCAATCACCGCATCCGGCAGACGTCCTTCTGCTTCCATCATCTGTTCTTTAATTTCCTTACTGATAACGCTCTGAAAGTCACGAACCATCATAGGAAAAGGATGTGGTCCCATAACAGACCCCAGCACATAGAGTGTATCATCCATTCGGTTCGTCCACTCACGCATTGCCTCGTTAACTGCATCTTTTAATGTCATTGTTCCACTTGTGACAGCATGAACTTTCGCTCCTAGCAGTTCCATTCTATATACGTTTAATGCCTGACGTTCACAGTCCTCTTTTCCCATATAGATTTCACATTCCATATCCATAAGAGCTGCCGCTGTGGCAGTTGCCACACCATGCTGCCCGGCACCGGTTTCTGCAATCACTCTTGTTTTCCCCATTTTCTTTGCAAGAAGTGTCTGACCTAACACATTATTAATTTTGTGGGAACCTGTATGATTTAAATCTTCTCTTTTTAAATAAATCTTTGCTCCACCTAAATCCTTTGTCATCTTCTCTGCATAATAGAGAAGGGAAGGTCTTCCTGCATAATTATTAAATAACTCCTGAAGTTCTTTGTTGAATTCCGGATCATTTTTATAAAATTCATATGCTTCTTCCAACTCATTTACTGCAGTCATTAATGTTTCGGGAACATACTGACCGCCATGTATACCAAATCTTCCTTTGCTCATTTCTTTTTCCTCTCTCTTTACTTTAATCTCATTGTATATTTATATATCATTGCTGTTCTAGCATAATGCCTGATTAAACTCCCCGTAACTTCTGCAGCATTTCTTTTTTATTTTCTGCTTTCATAAATGTTTCACCAATTAGAACACCGTTTACATTCGCTTTACGAAGTCTGTTTATATCAGCATTTGTTTTTATTCCACTTTCTGCAATAAATAGAATATTGTCAGGTACTAGTTTTCTCAAGCGTTCACTGTTTCTAATATCAACTGTAAATGTTTTCAAATCCCGGTTATTAACACCTATCATTCTAGCTCCCGCTTCAATGGCTTTTTGAATCTCTTCTTCATCATGAGCCTCTACCAATGCAGACATTCCTAAATTATCACATATTTCAATATATTTTTCCATAGTTTCTTTATCTAACAGTGAACAGATAAGTAATACACAAGATGCTCCATGGATTTTTGCATCATATA
>CANPET010000269.1 GCA_947573465.1 uncultured Eubacterium sp. | reverse complement strand
ATATAGTAATTCCGAGTGGAAAAAATTATCCAAAGAAAAACAGGCAGAAGTTTTAAATTCAGTTTGGAGCAATTATTGCATTACAGATTCTTTTGAGCCAGGTTCTACAGCGAAAGCATTCACTGTTGCAGCAGGTATTGAAGAAGGAGTTATTAATAAAAAAACCACATATACATGTGATGGTTATCAAAAAGTTGATGTTTTTACAATAGGATGCCATGGTGGAGATGGTCATGGTACTATTGACGCAAAAGAAGCCGTAGCAATGTCCTGCAATGATTATATGATGTATATTGGAAGACTACTCGGTGCTGATGAATTTATAAAATATCAGGCGAGATATGGATTTGGAATGAAAACCGGAATTGATTTGCCGGGAGAGACAAGAGGAATCATTTATGATAAGGAACGTGGTATGGGAGAGGCAACTCTTGCTACGAATTCCTTTGGACAAAATTTTACGGTAAATATGATTCAGATGGTGGCAGGATTTTCATCATTGGTTAATGGGGGATATTACTACGAACCGCGTGTAGTAAAGCAGGTAGTAACAGATGAGGGAAGCTTGGTGAAAAATCATTCTAAAACACTCGTAAAAGAGACAATTACAAGAGAAACATCAGATTTTATTAAGGAATGTCTGAGAAAAGTTGTTCTGACAGGTACTGGTAAGACGGCTGCAATTGAAGGGTATACTGTGGGTGGAAAAACTGGTACGGCGGAGAAAGTAAATACATCTGGTACAGGAATAGGTAGAATTAAGGGACAGCATATTCTTTCATTTATAGGATGTGTTCCATGTGAAAAACCGGAGGTAGTGTGCTATACATTGATGGACAGTCCGAAAGGTAACACAGAGGCGACAGCATATAATACGGAACTGTGGACCTATATTATGAAGCAGGTATTACCTTATATGGGCATAGAAAAAACAGCAAGAGAATAGAATTATAATAAATGCTTTACAGGGGTTGCTGTTTGAATAAAGTAAGAACAATTCATAGGAAAATGTTATTGATTTATGTCTGGGGAATTGCAATTTTCTGCATGCTTGTAGTCGGAAAACTGGCATATCTGATGATTTTTAAATCAGAATACTATACAGAAAAGGCACTGGAAGTACAGGAAAGAGAAAGAAAAATAAAAGCCCCCAGAGGACAGATATTAGATAGAAACGGTAAAGTCATTGCAAGTAATAAGACAGTGTGTACCGTTTCTGTTATATATAATCAGGTAAAAAATCCAGAAAAAGTTATAGATATATTATCAAAAGAATTAGAACTGGATAAGTCAGAAGTGAAAAAGAAGGTTGAGAAAAAAAGTGTCAGAGAAAAGGTAAAGTCAAATATTCCAAAAGAAATTGGAGATAAGATAAGAGAGTATAATTTGGCAGGAGTAAAGGTTGACGAAGATTATAAAAGGTATTATCCTTATGAAAGCCTTGCTTCTAAAGTGCTGGGGTTTACAGGGGCAGATAACCAAGGGATTATTGGACTGGAAGTACAATATGAAAAATACTTAAAAGGTATTGATGGAATGATTATGACACCAACGGATTCCAGAGGCATTGAGATGAAAAATGCTTTGGAACAGAGAAAAGAACCTGTTCCGGGAAACAATTTAGTCACCAGCATTGATGTAAATATTCAGCAATATGCAGAACAGATTGCATATAATACCATGGAGGCAAAACAGGCAAATTATGTATCTATTATTGTAATGAATTATTAGCAATGGTAAATGCTCCTGAGTTTGATTTAAATAATCCTTATACTTTAAATTATCAGCCAAATGAGAATGTTTCAGGTAAAAAGAAGCAGGATTTATTAAATAAAATGTGGAGGAATCAATGTACCAATGATACATACGAACCTGGTTCCACATTTAAAGTAGTTACCGCTACAGCAGCATTAGAAAATAATGTTGTGAATCTGGATACGCAATTCAGCTGTCCCGGTTTTCGAGTGGTAGATGACAGAAAAATCAGATGTCATAAAACGACAGGCCATGGAAGTGAAGATTTCCTTCATGGAACTATGAATTCCTGTAATCCGGTATTTATAGATGTAGGGTTGAAGGTAGGAGTGAAAAAGTTTTATGAGCAGATGAATAAATTAGGACTGATGAACAAAACAGGTATTGATGTACCGGGAGAAGCAGGGACAATTATTCATCAAATAAAAAATGTAGGTAATGTGGAACTTGCAACAATGTCATTTGGACAGTCGTTTCAGATAACTCCGATACAATATCTTGTTGCTGCCAGTGCAGTAATAAATGGTGGAAAACTGGTAACTCCTCATTTTGCAGTGCAGTCAGTAAACTCCAATGGTGAAGTAGTAGAAAAATTTCAATATAAAGAGAAAAAAGGTGTTGTATCAAAACAAACATCTGATACAATGAAATATGTGCTTGAAAAGGTAATATCCGAAGGAACCGGAAGTAAAGGTAAGGTTCAAGGATACAAAGTAGGTGGAAAGACAGCAACATCGCAGAAACTTCCCAGAGGTTCAGGGAAATATATTGCATCATTTATGGGATTTGCGCCGGCGGATAATCC
>CANPET010000268.1 GCA_947573465.1 uncultured Eubacterium sp. | reverse complement strand
AGCATTGCAGCGCTTTCGAAATTAACCTTTTATATTTTTGATTCGCCTTTTCAATCCCCCCATTTTCCGCTTTTTGTTTTAGATAAACATAACCTTTCTTCTAAGAATGCTGTCACTCTGCACAAATTCAGTATAACATATACTGGGTTTACAAAAATATCCTCTTTTGCATTCTTCACATCCTCCCATATACTGTCTATATAGTATTCATCCTGAACTTCACCAAACACCTCTGCTATCTGTTTTCCATATAAAACAATACCATATTGATTTATTATCATAAAATGTGCAGCAAGGTCCTTATCGGTTCCATTCATTTTTTCTATGTACTCATAAGGATTGTTTTTAAACCATTGTAAATGAGCAATAGAAAAATGTAATTCAAATCTCGTAGGATAAACAAAAGGCTTGCAAAATTCTTTCTTTACAATGCTGACTTCTATCCCTTTGGGTGGAGCCTGTTCATTCAGTTCCACAACGCTATTCATAAAATCCATCTTCTGCGTTTCTGTAATTTCATTCTCTATTACAACAATGAAATCTATATCACTTTTTTCGGATTAAAGCAGCCCATAGCCAGAGAGCCATGCAGATACACACCTGTTAAGTTATCGGAAAATATGTTCTTACACATAATTGTAAATTCATCTATTACGTTTTGGCATAACATGACTTTTCTCCTAAAATCCTTCTTTTTTCCTTTGAATCCTAAGCTCTTTTCTTCGTTTTGCTGCTTCCCACTCAGCTTCTTCCCCCTCGTTCTCCAATATAATTCCAGGTATCTGTACCGGGTTTCCATTCTCATCAATCGCAACCAATGTTAAGTAGGCACGATTAATCGGTCTGCGCATACCATTCAAATCTTCAACATAAGTGTCTACACGAATCTCCATGGATGTATTTCCCACATAAGAAACTTTGCCAATCAAAACAAGCAAGTCATTTTGATAGGCACCTCTAATAAATCTTAAATTATCAACAGAAGCTGTAACAACATTTGTTTGAGTATGTCTGATTGCAACCAAACCGGCAATTTCATCTATCCACTCCATTAGTTTCCCACCAAATAATCTTCCTGCTCCATTTAAGTGTTCTGGTCGTACCTGATAAACCTGTTCTATCATAGAATCTGATACTTTTTTCATTTTTCGCTCCATTTTATCGCCTCTCTCTTATAAAGTCTCCTCATTTATTTTTTCATATTTCTATAAGGTTGTCCATCTGTTTTTATTCTTAATTATACACATTTTTTCAAACCAATATAAACATTATACACAAAACAAAAGGAAGTGTCTTTATTTTCTACACTTCCTCTTGCTTTTAACAATATTTTTATATTTCTAACATCCTATACTGTGTAACAATCGTTCCATTTGTTTGACACCTTTTTCCTGTGAGGTAATTATTGCATCTAGTATTGGCACTAATTCCGGACAAATATCATAACATAATGTATTCTGACTTAATGCAATTGCTCCTTTATGATGAGGTATCATCTGCACAATAAAATTATGAGAAATGCTATCACTTAGTTCGGCACTTGTCATTCCATCTATCATTGTATTTAAAATAGAATAAAATGTATTGAGATAATCTTTTGCTACATTACTTAATCCACATTTACAATTCATAAAATATCCTCGATTGTTTTACTTTATGATATTCGTAATTTTTTTGAGTGTTCAATTTCAATACTTTTTATTGGATGCCTAACCACCGTCCTCAACTTTGACACGTCACATCTTCTAGGATCGCTCAAATATATTTCGTGGTGATAACGCTCTGATGTAATATCAATTTCGTAACCTTTTTCTTTGGCAAAATTCTCCATAGAAAGAATCGTGTCTGGCTCATCATCATATGCACCAACATGCATACATTGTACACATAAGCCTTCGTCATATGTAAAATATTCTACCTCTAAAAAGTCCATATTCTTTTTTCTTGTTGCTTCTTCCACAGCCCAGGCAAAATCTTCTCTATGAACAAAGTCAGGCAGACGAATCATAGAAATCCAATGAAATTCATCTTTTTTCGAATAATCAATTCCCTCCGTATTTTTCTGCCACCACAGTCCTTCAAGAGGTGGTACAACATATGGGAAATATCCCTCAATTTTATGTGCCCCTTTATAGCTCATCTTAATTGTAAATGCAATTCCATATAACGATTCTATTGCTTTTTTATAATCACCATCTTCATCGTTTGGATTACCTGTACCTCTTACTGCAATATAATTCATTTTAGGAATATCAACAATAACCGGTTTCTTTGGTGGCAAGTAAAACTCCTTATATTCTTTTTTGTAATCAAATGGCATTCTCTTCCTCCTGTTACTTTCCCAAAGTTTCTGCCTGCTGCTGGCATCTTGACTCTTATTCTATTTTTTAATCTTGACATATTGCATCCTTCTAAGCTTCTCTAATCACTGTCGTCACGCACATCATTCCCTTTTCAATTTCTGCAAATATATCTCCATCCATCTTGCGCATAAGATGCCTGCAGATATAAAGTCCCAAACCACTTCCACTGTTACTTCCTACATTAGAACCACGCCAAAAACTGTCAAAAATATGTG
>CANPET010000267.1 GCA_947573465.1 uncultured Eubacterium sp. | reverse complement strand
AACTTATTTAGAGAGTCAGGTGTAGTAAAACAGTTGACAGATACAGCCAGCAACGCACTGATGTATATCGTTGTTATTCTGCTTGGTACAAGTGTAGGCGCAACGACTTCGGCAGAGGCATTCTTAAATATGAGTACAATTAAAATTGTTGTACTTGGATTGGTTGCATTCGCGGTAGGTACTGCGGCAGGTGTATTGTTTGGTAAGTTAATGTGTGTTGTTACAAAAGGAAAAGTAAATCCATTGATTGGTTCAGCAGGTGTATCTGCCGTACCAATGGCTGCCAGAGTTTCACAGAAAGTTGGAGCTGAGGCTGATCCGACAAACTTCCTTTTAATGCATGCCATGGGACCAAACGTTGCGGGAGTTATTGGTACTGCAGTAGCAGCCGGAACTTTCATGGCAATATTCGGAATCTAAAAAAAGTTGAAACATAACAATTATCGGAGGAAAATAAAATGGCAGAAAAAAGACCAGTAAAGATTACGGAAACAATACTTCGTGATGCACATCAGTCATTAATCGCAACAAGAATGCCTACAGAAGAGATGCTTCCTATCATTGATACTATGGATAAGGTTGGATATCATGCTGTAGAATGTTGGGGTGGTGCTACTTTTGATGCTTCACTTAGATTTTTAAAAGAAGATCCATGGGAGAGATTAAGAAAATTACGTGATGGATTTAAAAATACAAAATTGCAGATGCTTTTCAGAGGACAGAATATTTTAGGATATAGTCATTATTCAGATGACGTTGTTGAATATTTTGTTCAGAAGTCAATTGCAAATGGAATTGATATCATTAGAATATTTGATTGTTTAAATGATTTAAGAAATTTAGAGACAGCTGTAAAAGCTGCTAATAAAGAAAAGGGTCATGCACAGGTTGCTCTTTCTTATACATTAGGAGATGCTTATACTCTTGATTACTGGAAAGACACAGCAAAGAGAATCGAAGAAATGGGAGCAAATTCACTTTGCATTAAAGATATGGCAGGACTTTTGACACCATATCAGGCAACAGAATTAGTACAGGCATTAAAAGAAGGAACAGACCTTCCAATTGATCTTCATACACATTACACATCAGGTGTAGGTGCTATGACATATATGAAAGCTGTTGAAGCAGGTTGTGATATTATCGATACAGCAATTTCACCATTCTCTATGGGAACATCTCAGCCGGCAACAGAAGTTTTAGTTGAAACATTTAAGGGAACACCTTATGATACAGGACTTGATCAGACATTATTGAAAGAAGTTGCAGATCACTTCAAGCCTTACAGAGAAGAATGTCTTGCAAACGGATTATTGAATCCAAAGGTTATGGGTGTTGATATCAATACACTTTTATACCAGGTTCCAGGTGGAATGCTTTCAAACATGGTTTCTCAGCTTTCAGAAATGGGAGCAGAAGACAAGTTTGATGAAGTGTTACAGGAAATTCCAAGAGTTCGTAAAGATTTTGGTGAACCACCACTTGTTACACCGTCCAGCCAGATTGTAGGAACTCAGGCTGTATTAAATGTAGTTATGGGTGAGAGATACAAAATGGTAAATCAGCAGGCGAAGGACTTGCTTGCCGGAAAATACGGTCAGACTGTAAAGCCTTTTGATAAAGAAGTACAGAAGAAGGCGATTGGTGATGAAGAAGCAATTACCTGCAGACCGGCAGATTTAATTGAGCCATCACTTGAAAAGTTTGAAAAAGAATGTGCACAGTGGAAACAGCAGGATGAAGATGTATTAACATACGCTTTATTCCCACAGGTCGCAAAAGAATTCTTTGAATACAGAGAAGCTCAGCAGACAAAGGTAGACCCAAGCGTTGCTGATAAAGAAAACGGAGCTTATCCGGTATAGGTATGAAATATATAACTGCAAGCGGATGTTTTAAAGAGTTCGTTTGCAGTTTTATATTAATCTGATGGAGAAGATAAAGGGTTACAGGTATTTTTATGAGTAAAGTTTTGATTGTGGGCGGCGGAGCCGCCGGCATGATGGCAGGAATTGCTGCGGCATACAATGGTAATGAAGTTCATATTTATGAAAAAAATGAGAAGTTAGGAAAGAAACTGTTTATAACAGGAAAAGGAAGATGTAATATTACGAATGCTTCCAGTATCGAAAATCATTTTGCAAATATTCTTCGCAATGAAAAGTTTTTATACAGTGCATATAACACCTTAAATAGTGAAGATGTATGCACCATGATAGAAAGCACCGGCGTAGCAACAAAAATAGAGAGAGGAAACAGAGTTTTTCCGCAGAGTGATAAGTCATCTGATGTGATATGGGCATTAGAAAAGATGCTGAAAGATGTGGGCGTACAGATTCATTTCAATACAGAAATAACAGAAATTCAAAATACTGGTAATATTATCGTTTTAAAAAGCAGGAAAAGTGATAAAATAACAGGGGATAAATGTATTATCGCAACAGGCGGCATCTCATATCAGACTACGGGCTCTACCGGAGACGGGTATCGGTTTGCAAAAGAACTGGGACATAAGGTGGAAAAAACTTTTCCTTCGCTTGTTCCTTTTAATATCAAAGAAGAATTGTGCAGAGAACTACAGGGACTTGCACT
>CANPET010000266.1 GCA_947573465.1 uncultured Eubacterium sp. | reverse complement strand
CAGTGGTCTTACCACTGGACTCCGGTCCATATATCTCTACAACTCTTCCCTTGGGAATTCCACCTACTCCAAGTGCCAGATCAAGGCTTAATGAACCGGTAGGAATCGTCTCAATATTTATTTTATTCGCAGAATCTCCCAACTTCATAATAGTGCCCTTACCATGTTGTCTTTCAATCTGTGATATTGCCGCATCTAATGCTTTTAATTTTTCTTCTTTATTCATAACGTTTTCCTTTCTGTTCGAACTTATGTTCGCATACTGATATAATAATATATTCTGTTCTTTGTGTCAACAATTATTTCAATCGCTTTTATTATATTATTTACTCATTCAATATGCAACACTTTCTTTTGTTTAAATCTAAACAAAAAAAAGAAAGTGTCGTTTAAGGCACTTTCTTTTTCTATTTATTCATCTAATAATTTTTCAATTGCTGCAATCTTTGTGCACACGATCAATATCTTACTTGCTTCCTTTAATTCTTCCGGTGTAGCGTATGATGGTGCAATTCGGATATTTTTATCTTCCGGATCCTTTCCATATGGGAAAGGTGCTCCCGCTCCTGTCAATACCATGCCGGCATCTTTACACATGCTGACTACTTTTTTTGCACAGCCTTCCATTACATCTAATGAAATAAAATATCCTCCTCTTGGATTGGTCCACTGTCCAATTCCTGTAGGTTTCAATTCCGTCTCAAGCATATCTAACACTGCCTGGAATTTTGGTCTCATTTTCTCTGCATGCTTCATCATATGTGTTTTAATTCCATCAAAATTTTTAAAATATCTTGCATGTCTTAACTGATTTATCTTATCAAAACCAATTGTCTGAACAGACATCTGCTTCTTTATAAAATCAAGATTTGCTTTTGATGCTGCAATTGCAGCAACACCAGAACCTGAGAAAGTAATTTTTGAAGTTGATGCAAACTCATATACAAGATCAGGATTTCCTGCTTTTTCACATTCTTCTATAATATCTAAAATCTGATCCTGATTTTCTTCTCCTTCGTATAAATGATGCACTGCATATGCATTGTCCCAGAAAATTCTAAATCCCTTTGCTGCCGGTTTTAAATTTGCCAATCTTCTTACAACTTCATCTGAATAAGAAATTCCTGTTGGATTCGCATATTTAGGAACACACCAGATTCCTTTGATTGCTGCATCTTCACTTACCAATTTTTCTACTAAGTCCATATCAGGTCCGTCTTCCAGAAGAGGTACATTAATCATCTCAATTCCAAAAAACTCTGTAATTGCGAAATGTCTGTCATATCCTGGAACAGGACAAAGCCATTTTACCTTATCTAATTTATACCATGGCGTAGAACCCATAACACCATGTGAAAATGACCTTGCAATCGTATCATACATTACATTGAGACTTGCGTTACCATATACAATAACATGTTCAGGATCTGTTCCCATAATATCTGCCATCATTTGCTTTGCCTCGTTCAATCCGTCAAGCACACCATAGTTTCTACAATCTGTACCAGCAGCTGACTTGATTTCTGAACTACTGTTAAATACATCAAACAAACCCATGGATAAATCCAACTGATCTGCTCCCGGCTTACCTCTTGACATATCAAGACTGATATCAGCCTCACAAAACTTACTATATTCTTCTTTTAAAGACTCTAATTCCTTTTTAAGTTCTTCTTTTCCCATCTCTCTGTACGCTGACATATTTCTCTCCTCCTAATAAATTAGTTTTTAAGCACTTCGATATTCTTGTATACATATTCAATCATCGAGATAATTGTTAATGCAAGAGATATCCATATTAAAACCCATCCTATAATATCCAGCACTTCATTTTGAAGCGGGAGATTAATAATGAGTACTACTATCATAATCATTGAAAAAGCTGTTTTAAACTTTCCCCACCAGCCTGCAGCCAGTACAATCCCCTGATCCGCTGCTAAAATTCGAAATCCACTGATAAACAACTCTCTGCTGATAATAATAATTACAATCCATGCCGGTATCATCTTAGGACTTAAACAAATCAAAGCAGCACTAACCAATAGTTTATCTGCCAATGGATCCATAAATTTCCCAAAATTTGTAACAAGGTCATACTTTCTGGCAATCTTTCCATCCAATAAATCTGTTAAACTTGCAATAATAAAAATTGCAACAGCGATATAATAATTATATGGAATCGCTGTAATCAGCATCATTGCTACAAAAGCCGGAATGCAAATCACTCTGAATATTGTAAGTTGATTCGGTATATTCATATTTCCTCCTAACTAGCTGCTTATTTCGCCAATCAAATCATAATCATTTGTTCCGGTAACAACCACCTTAACAAAATCCCCCGTCATAAGTTCTTCATCTGTAATAACAAATATATTACTGTCTACACCCGGACAATCCATATAAGTCCGTGCCATATATGCATGTTCCCCGGATATTTTTCCTTCAATCATAGCAAGATATGTTTTTCCTATATACTTTTCTGATAAATCAAAGACGAGTTCCTGCTGAAGTTCCATAATTTCATTTCTTCTGGAATTTTTAATCTCTTCATCAATCTGATTTTCCATATTTGCCGCAGGAGTATTTTCCTCTGG
>CANPET010000265.1 GCA_947573465.1 uncultured Eubacterium sp. | reverse complement strand
TCCATTGCGATTCACAACAACACTATAAAAGTAAAGGAGCTGTCGCACTGTAAGTTTGCGACAATTTATGTAAGATAATGAAATACGCTATTGCTATTGATATTGGCGGCACAAATACCCGTGTCGCCCTGGTAGATGAAAAATTAAATATAGTTGACAGACACCAGTTTGCCACAGATGTATCCAATCCTGAAGTTACTCTTGAAAAAATCACTGATATTATTAAAACTTACGATTATAATATTGCAGGTGCAGGCATGTCGTGTCCGGGACCTCTTGACCTGATAAATGGTCAGACACTGACTCCGCCAAACTTAAACGGGAAATGGCATAATCTGTATGTAGCAAAAGAACTCAGTAAAATGGCTGATATACCGGTATATCTCGATAATGATGCAAACCTTGCCGCTCTTGCTGAAGCAGTTACCGGGGAAGGAAGAGACTATCGCTTTGTTCAGTTTCTGACAGTATCTACCGGTCTTGGCGCAGGCTTTGTCATTGACAAACAAATTTATCCGGGCTCCCACGGTTATGCCAATGAAGTTGCCAATTGTATTATGATACAGGATGGCCCTTCTCACGGTTCTATTATTCCTGGCGGCATTGAAGCTATCAGCAGTGGAACTGCTATCACAACCCGTGCATTGAATGCAGGTCTCAATGTAAAACATGCTGGTGAAGTGAATGCTTTGGCAGTTTCAGGTAATAAAACAGCAAAAGCGATTATGGACGATGCAAAAAATTATCTTGCAAATTTCATTGCATTTATTTATGCTTTTGCAGACCCTGAAATTGTTATCTTAGGTGGTTCTGTTGCTCTTAAAATTGATGGATTTGTAGAAGATGTGGAATCTCGTGTAAAATGCAAAGTATATGACAATGTAAAACCTTTTATAAAAGTGCGAAAATCTACTTTAAATGAGGATTCAGGTCTAATCGGTGCAGCATATCTGGCATTGTCAAAATAGATTTTTTTCTCACAACTGCAATCATAAATATATAAAAGAGAGTTCACTTGCGAACTCTCTTTTATATCACATCCTACAAATTATTTTCTCTTATATGTTCTAAAATAATACTCTAAATCAAAGTAAGTATTCTCTTCACCTTCTTCAACCAGTTCCCACTCATCCTGCATTTCATCAAGATTTGGAATAAAAGTATCCGCAGCATATTCATGATCTACATAAGTAATATATGCTGTATCACAATACTGTAGCATCTGCTTATAAATGCTTCCACCACCAATAACAAACACATCCTCTGAATTGTATTTCTTTGCCTCTTCAAGTGCTTCCTCAATAGAATAAACCACTGTAGCACCATCTACTTTATAATCTTTCTCTAAAGCTATTACAATATTTACCCGGTTCTTTAATGGTCTTCCTCCCGGAAAACTCTCCAATGTATTTTTTCCCATAATGCATACCTTACCGGTAGTACTTTCTCTAAAAAATTTCATATCATCGGGAATACTTACAAGCAAATCATTCTTATATCCTATCGCCCAATTCTTATCAACTGCAACAATCAAATTCATTTTTATTACCTCATTTCTATATTGTGCTTATACAGCCACCGGTATTTTAATTTGTGGTCCGTATTCGTAATCAATCAGTTTCACATCATCTACTGTAAAGTCATAAAAATTTTTAATATCCGGATTTATCCACAACTTTGGTGCCGGATGCTGCTCTCTGGTAATCAATTCTTCTACTAACTCCACATGCTTATCATAAATATGTGCATCTGCTATCACATGTAGAAACTCTCCTACTTCCATATCATTTACCTGTGCAAACATATGAACAAGCACTGCATACTGACATACATTCCAGTTATTTGCTGTTAATACATCCTGTGAACGCTGATTTAAAATACCATTTAAAACAAACTTACCCGTCTCCGGATTCGTTGTCACATTAAAGGTCATACTATATGCACACGGATATAAATTCATTTCTGATAAATCCTGATGTACATATATATTTGTCATAATTCTTCTGCTATATGGATTATGTTTTAAATCATACAGTACCCTGTCCACCTGATCCATATCGCCTTCCGGATAATGATGTTTTACGCTCATCTGATATCCATAAGCTTTTCCAATAGAACCTTCATCATCAGCCCATGCATCCCATATATGACTTCTCAGTTCATTCACATTATTAGATTTCTTCTGCCATATCCACAAAAGTTCATCAACGCAATTCTTTATTCCCGTTTGGCGTAATGTAATAGCAGGAAATTCTTTCTTTAAATCGTATCTGTTTACTACACCAAATCTCTTAATGGTATAGGCATAAGAGCCGTCATCCCACTTTGCTCTGACCTTTTCTCCTTTTGTATCAGTTCCGTTGTCTAAGATATCTCTACACATATCCACAAAAACTTTATCTGCGTAACTCATCCATTCCTCCTGAAATTTCTATAAAAAATGCTATACTCAAATCACTATTTAACATAATCAAGTATAGCATTTTTATTTCAATTAATAAATATATATTTTCATTATCTGTTTGTTGTAATACTCTTATTTATCTAATTTTTTCTGTCTGTATAAGCAATAAGAATAAACTATTGGTATGATGACTGCCAAAGC
>CANPET010000264.1 GCA_947573465.1 uncultured Eubacterium sp. | reverse complement strand
CAAGATGGATTTTAATTTTACAAAGTGGAATTTAGTTTTACAATTGACCTTTTTTACATGTTAAGCGCTTTCAAAATATTAATCTTTCCCCAACCTTGTCTGTTTCTGTCCATTTTCATATCCTCTGCTGTAGCTTTCATGATTTTTTTACATTCTGTATTTGTTAAACTATTATTTTTTGACAACATCAGGCAGGCGCCACCAGCGACAATTGGTGTTGCCATAGAAGTACCACTCTTTGCCACATACAGATACCTTTTCTCCCAAAGATTACAGCAACTGAAAATTCCATTTGCAGGAGCTACAATGTCAGGCTTTAAGATACATTGTTTTGTTGGTCCTCTTCCTGAATAATGGTAAGTAACCTTCCCATTTACAATCATCTTAAAATTATCATTATCAGCTCCAACCGTTATAATTTTTTTACAATCCCCCGGGGTAGATATAGAACTCGGTCCAGGACCATTATTTCCTGCCGCTGCCACAACGACATATCCTAAGTCCCAAAGCAGTTCTACTTCATCTAATAGTCTCTTATTCTCCTCTTTATCATTTCCAAGAGTTCCAAAAGAAATATTTACAACCTTAATCCCATAATCCTTTCCATTATCTACAATCCAATGCAGCCCCTCTATAACATCATTTTCTTTTCCCATTCCTTTTTCGTTTAAAACTTTTAACGCTACGACTTTTGTATCTGGGGCAATTCCTTTCATCATCCCCCTTGATAATTTCCCATTTCCACAAATAATACCTGCTACATGTGTACCATGCCCCTCATCATCATAAGGTGTCACTTTTCCATTGATAAAGTCTTTAAAATATATAATTCTGTGTCCAAAATCCGGATGTCTGTTAATTCCACTATCCAAAACAGCAACTACTACTCCCTCCCCTGTTATTCCTTCCATGTGTATTTTATCTATTCCCAGGTCCATTCTCACTTTTCGCATATTATGCCTCCTGATATATTAAATAGAAATCTTTTAATCTCTATACCATTTCTTTTGACTTCTAATTTAATATATGCCAACAGTTCAGCCATGCGATACAGAATAAATATAGCAAATGACTGCTTGCAGACAATTTGCTATATTTATTCTGTATCATATGGTGAGCCATCACAGCGAGAAGCAGCGAAGCGGATTCGAGCTGCATGGCTGAACTGTTGGAAATATACGAGCCAAATCAGCGAGAAGCAGCGAAGCGGATTCGAGCTGCATGGCTGAACTGTTAAAAAAATTGTAAACAAGACATGCTGTATCTCATATTATTTAGTGTAAGTAAATATTTAAGGAGATTAAATATGAGTGATTTAGCAGCAACAAACTGCGGATGCGGTTGTGATGGAGGAAATAATAACTGTTTCTTCTTGATTCTTATTCTTTTATTCTGCTGTGGCGGATGTGGTAATGGAAATGGATTTTTCGGTGGCGGCGACTGCTGTTCATCAATAATCTGGTTATTCATTTTATTTAGCTGCTGTGGCTGTGGAAACGGAATCTTTGGTGGAAACGGTAACGGCTGCGGTTGTGGTTGCTAGTTGACAACAACGACTTTTATGAATATGACGTACAGTGTCTGCTGACCAGTATGTTGTACTCATACGATGTGAGTAATATTAATTTTTTAATTTTACTTTTATGTATTAGCATTTAAGTCTATGTTCAGGCATAGACTTAATTAACCACAGATGCATCAATGTTAATGGAGGATTACAGCCTGATGGACAACAACCAAATGAAACAAACAAAATTTGATTCTATGGTAACAAACCAGACAATGCAGATAATCAAGGCTGTAATTCCCTACATTGATAGTCCTATGGGAAAATATATCGGAATGTTTATCAAATTCAGGGAATTGCAGAATGCCATGAATATAAACTCCAACCTTTCTCTTGCTGCAACGAATGCTGACAAGCATAAGGGAATGGAAGGTATGTTAGAGGATATCATTGACTTTTTAGGCGATGACACACGTGAAACTTTCGAAAACTTAAAAGGTATGATGGATATGATGGAAGCAATGAACGGAATGGATATGAACGAAGATATGATGAGTGCATTTATGGGTTCTGCTTTTGGAGGTGATACACCTCCATCTACAGAGGAAGATATTTCTGCTTTTAGTGGAAATACTGATACTTCTTCAGATGAAAATGAAGAAGATACTTTCCATGAAAATGAGAATAATTTATTTGATGAAAATGACAAGATAAATTCATCAAATAACAACTATCAGAAAGGATTCAATAACTATGACGAATAATAAGTGGATGGATGATTCGGTACTAAATGGTATTTCTAATGAAAAACTTGAAGTTTTAACAAAAATTATCGAGGGTGCAAAAGGTATGGAACCGAAGCAAATGTTTACATACTTTATTCAGCAGTCAAATATAGCTGGTAAAAAAGGAATAAATTTTACCAATGCTGAGACGGATTTAATCTTAAATGTTCTAAAAGAAGGTATGACACCAGAAGAAATAAAAAGAATCGATATGGTTAAACAGATTGTGAATTCATTATCTAAAAAAAAGCGAACATAACTTTTTGCAAAAAAATCCCTCAAACCAGACAATTTTATCTAAATTTCTGTTTTGAGGGATTTCAATATTTAAATT
>CANPET010000263.1 GCA_947573465.1 uncultured Eubacterium sp. | reverse complement strand
GAAGGAGCAGGTGTAATCGTATATTTGTCAGCATTGACAAAGGAAATTAATGAAGTAACAATTAAACATGCCATTGGAACAGGATATGTTAAAATTAAGAATGCTTCAAAATCAACAGGTGAAGATCCAAAACCGACAGAACCACAGCCAACGCAGCCACAGGTTACAGATCCACAGCCGACAGCACCGCAGCCGACAAATCCACAGCCAACAACAAGACCACAGCAGACACAGCCTGGTATTGATTTTACAACAGACAGCAGCATTGCAAAACCATTTGGAATGAATGTAGAGCAGGGTGCTACAGGTTATGTTAAAGTTGTTTGGGGACGTGGAGATATAGATTGCTATAATGTATATGTTGATGGAGAAAGAAGACGTACAGGCGTAGCTTGTGGAAGTTATATGCTTCCTGTTTATTTTGAAGGAACACATACAGTAGCAGTTACTACAGTAGTAGGCAAAAAAGAGTCAGAAAAATTAGAAATGACAATTAATATTACCGGAGTGGGTGAGAAAGAAACAGAACCTGAGACATGTCCGGAAGAGTTGAAACCACAGCTTAAGAGTAATGTTCCATTAAAAGAGGATAGAATTGCTATAGAATTAAATAATAAAACAAATGGAAAATACAGTGATAATGAAATTTACTGGTGTATCGTAGGAAATAATGCAAATGACCAGCTTTGTTACTTAGATAAAGATGGTAATATGGTACCAGCTTCAGAGAGCTTAAATACAGTATCTGTAGGTGGCGGTCAGTATGCAAATATCTACCATACATTAGCAGAAGCTGATTATGTATATGCACCAACTATCCGTTCAGGAAGAATGTATCTTAGTTACGGAAAACCTGTTTATTTGAAATTTGTAGGTACAAATGGTTATGCAGGTCCTGACTTAAACAATCCAGGTGATGTAAATGCCAATACTTTATTTGAATTTGCTGAGTTTACAATCGAAGGAAAGAATTATTGGGGAAATACTACCCGTGTAGATTATTTCTGCTTCCCAATGATTACCCGCTTGGTTGGTAATGCGACATATGGCGGATATGATAAAGTGGTAGGTGATATTGGAACTAGAGATGAAATCTTTAACGCGTTTAGAAATGAAGCACCAACACCATTTAAGACTCTTGTAAAGGAAGATAGAATTATAGCACCATGTAAAGCATCATTTAATTCAGGAAAAGAGTATGGCAATTACTTTGACAATTACATTAATGAATTCTGGACAAAATTTGCGAACGAAGATTTGAAATTTAGTACAGAGTCAGGAAACTTTACTGGAAGAGTTGTAGGAGACAAGATGCAGTTTACAAGAACTGGTGATTCAACTGTTTATTATGTAGATAAACCAAATACTCAGGAAGTTTTAGAAGGAAAAGGTGCCTTTGACAGAGGAAATGGTGTAGAAAAAGCAATTGAAGCACAGTTGTGCGCAGCTTTCAACAGAGGTGTCGCTACAGAGCCAGACAAATACTACAAGGTAAATGAATACTATAAGAATAGTGTTAACAACTTCTATGCAGGATTCTTCCACAGACATTCTGTTGTAGGATTAGCTTATGGATTCTGTTATGATGATGTAAATGATCAGAGTACATTATTGCAGTATAATAAGGCAGATGCTTTGGTTATTGATTTGAAATGGTAATAATGAGTTATTGATATAAGAATCTAGATGTTGTGAAGAAAATGTTTTATAACGTTATAAAAAGATAGAAGAGAAGGTATTATTCCCAAAGCAAAAAGACGGAATAATACCTTTTTTTATTCATAATCCTTGAAATTTACTGCCTTGTAGAATAAATAAATGTAAATATATTGAAAAAAAAGTTGATTTTATGTAAAATTAACTTTTGAGATTAAGAAATGGAGTAATTATGGAATTAGAAGTAAAACTGCAGGCATTTGAAGGTCCTTTGGATTTGCTGCTGCATTTGATTGAAAAGAACAAAGTTGATATTTATGATATTCCTATTGTGGAAATTACAGAACAGTATCTGGATTATGTAAGTAAAATGCCAAAAGATAATTTGGATCTTGCCAGCGAATTTTTAGTTATGGCTGCTACATTAATAGATATAAAAAGTAAAATGCTGTTGCCAAAGGAAATTGATGAAAATGGTGAAGAAATCGATCCAAGAGCTGAATTGGTTGAGAAATTGATTGAATATAAAATGTATAAATATGCTGCTACAGAACTTAGGGATATGCAGGTATATGCGGGAAAATCAATGTATAAAGAACCTACAGTACCGGAAGAAGTCCGCAAGTACGAACAACCAGTTGATTTAGACAATTTATTATCAGATGTAGATTTGACAAAGTTAAATGAGATTTTTCAAATGGTGTTGAAACGTCAGGTAGACAAGATTGACCCTGTAAGAAGTAAGTTTGGAAAAATAGAAATGGAAGAGGTTAGTCTTCCAGATAAGATAACCTATGTTTCGACAACCATAAAAAAACGAAAAAAATGTAGTTTTAAACAGTTGCTGGAAGAAGCAAAAAGTAAAGTTGAAGTGATTGTTTCATTTCTGGCGGTATTAGAATTAATAAAAGTAGGAGAGATTGAGGTACACCAGGAAAAAACATTTGGTGATATATACATAGACTCAATAGAATAGAGGAAAATAT
>CANPET010000262.1 GCA_947573465.1 uncultured Eubacterium sp. | reverse complement strand
TAAAGATAAGAAAAACACACCATCAAACATACAACAGATACCAGCGCCAAAAACGCAACATATGGAGCATTCATAGTTAAACCTTTTGCTCTTCTCTGCTCTTCTGCCAATTGGCGTCTTCTTTGCTCTTCGCGAACTCTTGGTTCTCTCTTTGGTTGTACGTTTCCTAACGTTCTCTCTTTTCTTACTGCACTTCCATTTACATATTCACTTCTGTAATAACTGCTTCTTACCCCGCTCATCTTTAACACCTTTCAAATATCCTTAATTTTGAACTTTTTGCTCTTTTATTTACTTCTATCTCTTCATCAGATGGAATGATTGGTTTCCTTGTAATCACTCTGCCCTTTGACTTTTTCCCACACACGCACACTGGAAAGTCTGACGGACAAGTACATGGATTTTCATTCTCTCTGAATTTCATTTTTACAATTCTGTCTTCTAGCGAATGAAACGTAATAATACAAATCCTTCCTTCTGGATTTAAGTATTCTATCATCTTATCAATAGACTCTTTCAACACTGTCAATTCTCTGTTTACTTCAATTCGAATTGCCTGAAAAGTCTTTTTGGCAGGATGTCCACCTTTTGCCTGAACTTTCATTGGAATTGCTCTTTTTATCACTTCACTCAATTCCTTTGTTGTTTCAAAAGGCTTGTCCTGTCTTGCTAGAACAATATGTTTTGCTATGTTTTTCGCGAATTTATCTTCGCCGTATTCTTTTATAATTTTAAACAACTCACTCTCTGAGTATGTGTTTACTACGTCTGCCGCTGTCAATTTCTGTCTGGTATCCATCCTCATATCCAAAGGTGCATCCGACTTATAGGAAAAGCCTCTCTCCAAGTTGTCCAATTGATAAGATGAAACGCCAATATCCAGAACAATTCCATCTACCTTTTCTATATTTAAATCTTTTAGTACCCTTTCAATCTCACAATAGTTATCTCTAACCAATGTAACCTTATCTTTATATTCCTTTAATCTTTCTCCTGCAGCCTGTAATGCCTCTCCATCCTGATCAATTCCTATTAATCTTCCTTTGGAAGATAATCTTTTCAACACTTCATAGGCATGTCCACCACCACCTAATGTTCCATCTACATAGATTCCATCAGGTTTTATATTTAAGCCAGTTATGGTTTCATCCAATAAAACTGACACATGTTTGAAATCCATATCTAACCTTCTTTCCAACTATACTCCAAGTTCAGCCATATAATCAGCTAACTCTTCTATTCTCTCTTCTGCATCATCGCTTTCGAGATATTCATTCATCTGTTCATTCCACTTATCTATATTCCAAATCTCAATACGATTTCCAACACCTACCCATACAACTTCTGTATTTAACGATGCGTATTCCCTTAATGTAGAAGGAACAAGGACACGTCCCTGCTTATCTGCATCAAGGGGCTCCGCACCACCGAGGAAAAATCGATTGAAACTTCTTACCTTTTTATCTGTAAATGGCAAACTACTTAACTTTTCCTGTAATGCATTCCATGAGGATTCCGGATATGCAAAAAGGCACTTGTCGATACCTCTGGTAACTACAAGCCTCTCAGCAAGATTATCTCTAATCTTGGAAGGGATAACTGTCCTTCCCTTAATATCCATTTTTTGAGTCTGTTCACCTGTAAACATAAAACTCACCTACTTTTGTCATTTACGTAAAATCCTCAATGAAATCACCACTTTTCACCACAAAATGGGGTGTTTTCACCACTTATAGGTAAATAATATACCATTTCCACCACGAATGCAACTATTTTTTTATTTTTTTATAAAAATTTCTATGCCATTTTCTCCCATAAATAAAAGAAATCCCCACCAAACTTCTATCTTAAAATCAGTTTGGTGGGGATTTTTCCCTAAAATATATTCAATTTTATTATTTTTTTGCTATTTTCACTCTTTTCGTCACAACAACTATAAAAGAAAGAACTGCTACAACAATTGATAAAACCTGTGACACCGGCCATCCGGTAACCGGCATAATCAATTGATCCGTTCGCATTCCTTCAATAATGGCTCTTCCTATACCATATCCCATCAGATACCAAAGAATTATCTCTCCATCAAATTTTTTCTTTTTTCTAAATGCCAGCATTAAAATCAATAAGACTAAATTCCATAACGACTCATACAGAAAAGTTGGTTGTACCTGAATATATCCTATTTCATTTAAACTCTTTCCTTTCCAAGCCTCCATTCCTACTCTGACTGCATCCGGCACCTGAGATACCTGATACTCTTCTCCAAAAAATATTTTCATTGCAAGAGGATTATTATCACTAGTTACGCCACCAAAAGCCTCCCTGTTAAAGAAGTTCCCCCAACGTCCAATAATCTGACCTAATATTAATCCATATACTCCTGTATCTGCTACCTGCTTAAAAGATATCTTTTTAATTCTTGTATACACAAGACAAGTGATAACTGCTGCAATCACTCCTCCATAGATTGCAAGTCCTCCATGCCGGATATTAATAATCTCTGCCGGATGTTTTCCGTAGTAATCCCAACTAAATGCTACATAATACAATCTAGCTCCAATAACACTGAACAAAATCGCATAAATGGCAAAATCAATGTATTGATTATAATCCTGTCCTGTAATCTTCGCCATATAACATGCTATC
>CANPET010000261.1 GCA_947573465.1 uncultured Eubacterium sp. | reverse complement strand
TCTTTTAATTGAGCAATACGATTTCGAATGAGTCGTCTGTCTACTTCTAATTTCTTCTCACCAGGTCCTCTGGTTCCAATCCCTCCCCCCTGACGTGAAAGATTTCTCATGCCAATCAATCTGGTAGAACGATATCTGAGCTGTGCCAGTTCTACTTGGATTTTACCCTCTGCTGTTCTTGCTCTTCCTGCAAAAATATCTAAAATTACTAACGTTCTGTCCATAACTTTAACATTTAATTCGTCTTCCAAATTTTTATACTGCGCAGGAGACAACTCATCATCACATATAATCGCTGCCGCATCTGTTTCCCAGATAAGGTCTTTTATTTCCTGTACTTTTCCTGTTCCTACATAAGTAGCGTTATTAATATGCTCCAAATTCTGCACAATGCGTCCTACAACTTCTGCTCCTGCCGTTTTTACTAATTCCTCTAATTCATCAAGTGATTCCATGGCGTCTTCTTCATTTCCGGTAGAAACAGCCACTAAAATCACTTTCTCTACATTTTCCTTCGTTTCATACATACAATCACCTCCCTCGTATATATTTTGCACATATTTTAATATATTTTTCTATGCGTAACTATCTGCCTGGGCAGACTCGTCAATATCTGCAGGTTCATTGTTTAATTTTACTAAATTAATTGTCTTCCATTTTCCCCTTTTATATCTCACTAAACTAAATAATCCATTTAGCAGCCATGTAAGCCCTGTTGCATAAAATACACCATAACTTCCCAAAAACGGAATTAACGTCAACGGATATGCCAGACCCACTCGTCCAATACACTCCACAATTCCTGTAAATAGCGAAAACATAGCATCACCTGCGCCATTTAACACATTTCTGGTAGGATAAATCAAACCTAAAAACAAATAAAAACAACTGGTAATGCGAAGTCCGTCTACTGCGATTTTTAGTACGTGGCTGTCATCTCCAAATATAGATACAATCTGTGGCGTAAATAACCAGAAAACTGCAATAACCACTAATGCAAATATTGTATTCAAAACATTTGCAGAATTAAATCCTTTGATAACGCGTTTCACTTTTCCTGCTCCCAGATTCTGACCGGTATACGTAGACATTGCCGCACCCAAAGACATAAATGGCTGCTGAATCAAAGTCTCTATTCTTGTTACTACCGTAAACGCAGTCGTAAAATTAGCTCCGTAACTATTAACAACCCTTTGCAGGACAATCAACGAAAATGCAATCAGTGAATTTTGTAATGCTACCGGTATACCAAGTCTTAAACTCTTCTTAAATATCGCTACCTGTAGTTTGAAATTCTGTTTTTTCAAGCGAAAATATGTATTGCTTTTATATGCATATATAATACATGTAATGGCTGATAAAAACTGTGCAAAAGCTGTAGCCACAGCCACACCTACTACACCCCAGTCAAAAGCCAGTACAAAAACAAAATCCAGAACAACATTCACGATACTGGCAAAAATCAAGAAAAACAACGGGGTTTTACTATCTCCCAACGCCCTCAAAATACTGGATACACCATTATAAAGTCCCATACAGCATATACCTATGGAGGTTACCTTTAAATATGCCACCGCATCCTCTAAAATTACCGGATCTGTATCTAATAAAATAAGAACCTGTCTCGCCGCAAAAAATCCGATTAAAGCCATAATGATAGAGCCTGCTGTAACAATCCATATCGCATTTCCTATGGTATCCTTAACCTTTTCTTCGTTTTCAGCACCGAAAAACTGTGCCACAATAATCCCAATACCTACCGAAAGACCACCAACCAAGGAAAAAAAGAAAAAATGAAGAGAGTTAGTTGTCCCAATAGCACCTAAAGCATTAGAACTGACATAATTTCCTACAATTATGGAATCCACCATATTATACAACTGTTGAAATATATTTCCGATAAAAAGAGGTACTGCAAATTGTAATAACAATTTCCATGGTGTACCCTGTGTCATATCTTTTACAAACTTATTTTGTTTTGACATATTATCATCTCCTATCAAACTGTGAATCTGATTAGATTTCTCTAAACCCTTTCAATTTTTATATTAGATAAAATCCAATGATTCCTGATAATATTCCAATAACTGCCCCTGCAATTACATCCCGTGGAAAATGTACGCCTACGATAACCCGTATGACTGCCATCAAACATCCTATAATTAAAATGATAATTCCCAACGCTATATTCATATGCAGAAATGCCATTCCTATAACAAATGCAGAAAAAACATGTCTGCTGGGCATAGAATCCCCCTTTTTTTCTTTTGGGACCAACGGTATAAACCCATATTTTGTGTATGGTCTTTCTGCATTAATAAAGTGTCTGATTACACTAACCAGAACAAAAGAAATTCCTGTAACCATTACAATCTTTACCATAACCTTATCTCTATGTAATGCCAGATAAACAAGCAATACCAGAAAGGAAATATAAACGATATCCGTTAATAACCTGTTGATAAAGACAATTATCCTCTCTCCATAATGAGTTGACCTTATTTTTTCTGTTATCTTAATATAAGTTTCCTGTATCATGATATCCTCTTCATTTTGTAACAATCAAATCTACTGTTTTCTGGCAATTTTGTATTCATCACCATAAGAAAAATACGGACATGTTGCACGCTTAAACTGCATCAGCATGTCAAGATCATCCTCATCCAT
>CANPET010000260.1 GCA_947573465.1 uncultured Eubacterium sp. | reverse complement strand
TAGACGGTGTCTTGTTATCATCAGGCTCTGAAGGATCGATAACTACTGGCGGCTTTTCGTTTCCAGCATTGTCTTTCTCAATTGTAACGATTTTGCCGTTCTTCATTGTCTTAACAAGGATAACTGCTCCCTTGTGATCAACTGTGAAGTCAACTTCACCGTTAGCATTGATAACGCCTGAACGCATTTCCCAAACACCAGTGTTCTCGCCTGTTTCAAACATTCCCCAGATTTCATCGCCAGGATGATATTTGGTCTCTACATAAGGATCTGTAGAGAAGTCTTCAGCAGACAATGTAAATGTCAATACATTATCTTCATCCGGATTCAAACCATCTACAATAACTACTGCTAATGGAGAAACGCTGTCAGCCTTAGTTGTCAGACCATTCTCTGCAAGAATGTCTGCAACTTCTTCTGCAGTATTGATGCTATTGTAAGCCTTGCTATCAGGATCAAGACCATGATCCTTGATAGTCAATTTATCATTCTTCTCACCTTTAGCATTAGTGCCATCTACAGTGATTCCGTTGCCATTTGCTGAATCATCGTTAATTCCCGGAACATAAAAATCACTATCCGGATTCCAATTGTTAAGATTAGCTACTGCTGAACCACGATCTTCATCAGTCGTAGGATTAGCAGCAAAAGCTGTAACGCTTAATCCCATACACATTGTTGCAGCCAAAGTAACTGCAGCAATTTTCTTTAAATTAATCATTTCTCTGTTTCCTCCTGAACTTCATTATTTTGTGTGATTATATATTAAAACCCTTATTCAGAGTTTTAATACCGCTTTTCATCTACCAGCACACCATTTACAAGCCAGCGCTGGTCTGGAAATTCATCAATGCATGTTGAAAGTGTAACTATACTGTCACCAAACTTCACATCTAAATCCTCATTGATATTTCCATCCATACAACTCTTCAAATCTGAAATATATTTATCAAAATCCTTATCATATGTAAATGCATAACTCATTACAAGATACCGGTCATCGAACGCTACTGAAGCAAAAAGTTGGTACTTTTTTACCCCACCCGGATAATATATATAAATGTAAGGATTCTCATCAAAAAACTCACGTTCTCGGTATTTTTTCAATTCACTGAACATTGTTCCATCATGCAATGTGTGTCCATAAAGAATCGAAATATTATCAGAAAAATCTGAAGCATCATATTTTTCCATGTATATAGACCCCGGCAATCCAACTTGACCATCAATTGTTCTTTCCAGATAATAACTATCATCCTCTTCTTTACTCTGTAAAACCGGATAATCTATATTAGTCCCTGGAATCTTAATCCATCCGACCACATCCGCATTCGTCTGCTTTAAACCGTCAAAGTCTATTTCCACATCAAAAAGTTCATCTGCATCTTTTACATTATTCTCTTTTGCCTTATCATATGAATCCTTTGCATCTGCCAGATAACCTTCTTCAGGTTCTGCTGAAGCACTAGTTGTATCATTTCCTTTTTTATTAAATGCTAAGAATCCACCGACTCCTCCTAATATTAACAGCAAAACAACGCCGCCTATAATCAAAATCTTTTTATTTGACTTCATCGTCTAGTTTCCTCTCTTTCTTAAGTATCCTTTAATCTACCTCTTCATAAAAAGTGTTAATAACTATTTCCTTTACAGCTTCCACATCCATACGATAATCCGTATGTCCATCTTCTGATACCACACTTTCTCCTGGAATCATCTGTACCATATCCTCTGAAAACGATATACCCAGCAATTCCGGCATGAGATACATTATATCTTCTGCGGTAACATCAGTACACATATTTCCATCTTTCTGTAATTCCCGAAAAATCGTAAGTGGAATCGTTGGATCTTTCTTTACAACCCTTTTTGCTTTTTCAACAAACGCTTCAATATATTGTTTCTGGCGCTGCGTTCTTAATGCCGCCCCATTCAAATCATGTTTGTTTCTAACTTTCACAAAACGTAATGCAAGATCACCTTCAAGATGCACAGTTTCACCATATGGCAATCTAGATTCCCATTCTTCTATATCTTCTCGAACCTCTACATCCACACCGCCAATCGCATCATTTATTATTGGCAAAGCCTCAAAATTAATTGCACAACACCTTTGTATCTGGAGATCATACAACAAATTTGATACTGCCTCCACTGTCAATTTATTACTTTGCTGCATTGATACTCCATATGCATATTGAATACAGAGCCGCATTCTTTCTTTTGAACTCAATTCGCCATCGATTGTTGTCTGTATTTCCGTCACTGTATCACGTGGAATTGCAATTGCTTTCACTTCATTTCTTTTTGTATCAATACTAACTAATATAATCGCATCTGACATACCAATATTACCACGTCTTGCTTCTATATAAGGCATTGATACATCCTTATCAATTCCGAGACACAAAATATTAACTATTCCTTCTCGATATTTATATCTTTTTCCATTATATGTTGTATATTGTTCTTCCACCTTCAAATCAATTTTTCCCTTTAATCTAAAAGAAAAAAATGCAATCATTCCACCTAATAGTATTACAGCTATAACTACAACACTCCAAAAAAGAATTCTCTGCCACTTCTGTCTTTCTTTTCCCTTTTCTTTCCTTGGCCTTGATCCTTCTTTATATAAATCTTGTTCAAATGAATCTTCTATATGAGCATCTGTTCTTTCTGTAACCTTTTTATTGATCAT
>CANPET010000259.1 GCA_947573465.1 uncultured Eubacterium sp. | reverse complement strand
CTGCATTTCTTTTTGGTCCGGTAATTTTGCCAGACAAAATACCCTTTGTAATCTTTGCATTTTCTGCTCCGTCATCACCTTCAAGGTCTGACTTCTCGCATAATTCAAATCCATATTTTCTAGGATCAATTTCATATTTTCTTATCTCATCTTCTCTTATTTCACAAACTGTTGTCTTGGCACTGGCAGAAATTTCATCCATAACATCCTGACCATAAACTACCATTGTTCTTGTTGCTCCAAGTTTTCTAAGCACCTGTGCAATCGGATCAACTAAGGACTCATCATAGACACCTACAATATCCATTGTAGCTCTTGCCGGATTTGTCAATGGTCCCAATATATTAAATATTGTTCTTATGCTAAGTTCCTTTCTGACCGGTCCTACATATTTCATTGCCGTATGGTATTTTTGTGCAAAAAGAAATGTAAATCCTGTCTCATCCAATACCTGCTTTGCCCTTTCTGGTTCAATCACAATGTTTGCTCCCATTGCCTCCAAAACATCAGCTGCACCTGACTTTGATGAAACACCACGATTTCCATGTTTTGCGACCTTCACGCCAGCTGCCGCTGCAACAAAAGCGGATGTAGTTGATACATTGAATGTATTTGCTTTATCTCCACCTGTACCTACAATTTCCAGCAACTTATCATCATTTTTTAAAAGTACTCCCATCTCTCTCATGCCCTGTGCCGAGCCAGAGATTTCGTCTATTGTTTCACCTTTCATTCTCAAAGCTACAAGATATGCGCTGATAAGTGTCTGTGAAACTTCACCGCTCATAATATCATGCATACATTCTCTTGCTTCCTCAAATGTTAAATTCTGATTTTCTACTAATTTTGCTACTGCTTCTTTTATCATGAAATGCCTCCATTCTATTTAATACGTAAAAAATTCTTCACTATTTTTTTCCCTTCCGGTGTCAAAACTGATTCCGGATGAAACTGCAATCCATAGATTTCATAATCTCTATGTTTCACAGCCATTACTTCCTTATCTTTTTCATCCACAGCAATTACTTTTAATTCCTCAGGAATAGTATCTATCTTCGCTGACAGTGAATGATATCTTGCTCCTTTGAAAGTCTTCTCTATGCCTTCAAAGATAGGTACATCCTCTAACACTGTCATCTCGCTTTGTTTTCCATGCATCAGTTTCTTTGCATAAGTTACTTCTGCTCCAAACACCTCACAGATACTTTGATGTCCTAAACAAACACCGAGAATAGGATACTCGTCTTTCAATTCCTTTACTACCTCTTCGCAGATACCTGCATCTGAAGGTTTTCCCGGTCCTGGTGATAAAATAATATGCGATGGATTTAATTCACGAATCTCATCTATGGTATATTCATCATTCCTAACAACGGTCACTTCCCCTTTTGTCAACTCTCCTATCAGTTGAACCAGGTTATAGGAAAAACTGTCATAATTATCAATTAACAATACCATTACTTATTCACCTCATTTCCTCTCTTAACTGCATCTATGACAGCCCCTGCCTTATGCGCACATTCCATATATTCGCTTTCCGGCACACTGTCTGCCACAATTCCCGCTCCTGCTTGAACATATACTTTGTCACCTTTCTTTACAGCAGTACGAATAGCAATACAGACATCTAAGTTACCTGACAAATCAATGTATCCAATCGCACCACCATATACACCTCTTGGCTCTTTTTCTAATTCATTAATAATCTCACAAGCTCTGAATTTTGGAGCCCCAGATAATGTTCCTGCCGGAAGCAGTGCTGCCACTGTATCGCAACTGTCTTTATCCTCTCGAAGCTTTCCACAAACCGTTGATGCAATATGCATTACTTTTGAAAATCTGTGTATCTTCATATATTCTTCTATATACACACTTCCATATTCTGCAATTCTTCCAATATCATTTCTTGCAAGGTCTACTAACATATTGTGCTCTGCCAACTCTTTTTCATCTTTTAAAAGCCCTTCTTCTAATTCTCTATCCTCTTCATCTGTCTTTCCTCTTGGCCTTGTTCCTGCTACTGGAAATGTAGTCAGCTTTCCATCTACTAACTTCACCATAGTCTCTGGAGAAGCTCCTGCAATCTGCATATCCTCTGACTGAATAAAATACATATAAGGAGATGGATTTGTTGTTCTTAACACTCTGTAAGCACTCATCAAACTACCCTTATAGTCTGCTTCAAATCTTCTGGATATCACTCCCTGAAAGATATCTCCTTCTTTAATATGATTTTTTGTTTTTTCAACCATACTGCAATACTCTTCTTCAGAAACATTGCATGTAAACTCTACATTCTCTGTAACTTCTGATTCCGGTATCTGACTGTTGTCATGAATCAACGCAATCATTTTTTCTATTTCTAAAAGTGCTGAATTGTATCCCTGTAATCCATCTTTTGCTTTCATATTGGCTATTACCATAATCTTCTGTCTAAAATGATCAAAGGCGATTATTTTATCAAATAATATCAGGTGATAATCGTCTACATCACTTTTTTTAAGATTTAATTTTGGTTCTGCATAACCAATCATCTCATATCCGAAATATCCAACGAAACCACCCGTAAATGTAGGCATGCCTTCAATCTTTGGAGACTTATATTTTTCCAACTGTTCTCTTAAAACATCCATTGGATCCATGGTAACAGTTGTTTCAATCTCGCCACTCTTCTGTGTCACCTTACCATTTTTGCAGGT
>CANPET010000258.1 GCA_947573465.1 uncultured Eubacterium sp. | reverse complement strand
TTTCAAAAGGGTAGCCAAAAATGCAAAGGTAAGCACTGAAATAATAAACGCCTTATTATACTTCCATGATATCTTAACCGCATAAATAAAATTATTGAACATACCATATTTATGCACCTCAATTCCATGAAACTTTTTCTCTTCTTCTTTCTTTCCGAACAACTTCTTAATTTTCTTTAATAAATTTTTCATTGCTCCTCCCTTTCACCGTTCCTTTTATTTACATTCTATCAAATATGTTACTCTTTAAAAAGTTTTTCTCCCAAATCTCTCAACAATTTATTTACTTCACAAATCTTACACACACCTGTATCCAATGCATACACAATTGTAAGATCCCGCTGGCTGTTTGCTGCAAAACTATATCCTGATATTTTTAGTAGTTCTCTTGCCTCACTGTAATTCAATTTTAAACCAATGCAAACAGCCAGCGCGGTATCTTTTGAAGGATGATAATTACAATCGGCAATAAACTTCGATATCAGTTTTCTGTCTATTCCTGCATTTTCACTTAACTCACTTGTACTAATATTCTTTTTATATAAATATTCATTTACGATATTTCCAAATTTTCTTTTATCTAAATTTTGACTAATGAATTCCGATAATCCTTTGCATTCACATTTACACTGACACATTTTCCATATTCCTCTCTTGTATTTTGCAAACCAAATCAACAGAAAACTGCATTTTTACCTGCGGTTCATGCTGACGGCTGAACCAATATATTTTTATAAAAGAAAAAACGATTTAGGGTATTTCCTAAATCGTTCAATATATATTAATATATATTGGCACAATTCATTGTGCCAAAGGAATAAACTAGAAAACTCTTTCTGACAATATCAGCCTCCCGGAGTTCCAAAATGACACATACCCTGATAATTTTGTAACCATTTTTTTCTTATTTCTTGTATTTAACACCTTATCTTTATGATTAGTTGTAAATAAAGCTGTCATTTTGTATCCTCCTTTCCTTATTTTTACACTTTATAACCTACGAAAAAGTATAACACAGCGTTTTTATGATAACAATAAAAAATATAAATTGTCGCTTTGAAAGCGAAGTTTTTGCTTAAATTATTTTCCACTTTACTTCCTGCTCATGTTCTCTCACAAACTTAAACACTCTTGCTGCTGCCTCTGCCTGTTCATAATCTCCTTCTCCAATAAACCAGGCAGCAAATAAAATCTCAATACATTTCATAACGCAACATATCTTTTCTCTCTCAATCACATGTAGTTTCTCTACATCATTATAACCTGACACAACACAACCAGCTATTCTAAACCACTTGTCCTCATCTATCTTATATGTATCTTCCAATAACAATCCAAGCAGGAAATAACAAATATCAAATATTCGAATATTTATCTGACTTAAATCAAAATCTAAATATCCTGAAAACTGATTATGGTCAAACAAAAAATTTCCCAAATGTACATCTCTATGAATTAATTGTACTGGCAATTTATCATAACCAAGTTCCAATTCTGTTAAAGCATCTTCATATTCATTTTTAGAAATAATGTTCCAATTATCATGTTCCAGTTTCTCACGAATCCAACTTTTCATTTCACCCAATAAACTGTTGTGC
The DNA here is from genome assembly GCA_947573465.1 of uncultured Eubacterium sp. Taxonomy (GTDB): domain Bacteria; phylum Bacillota; class Clostridia; order Lachnospirales; family Lachnospiraceae; genus Eubacterium_G. The sequence continues at coordinate 1,114 of CANPET010000258.1, read as the reverse complement.
CAGCATTCTATATGTCTCTGACATTTCCGAAATGCTGTATGCAAATTTGCAATAGTCTTTCCCATATTATAAAACCATTCATCTCCACATGCTGCCGTATCTACTATATTTGAACCTTTTAATTTAGAACAAAGTACGTAAAGTTTATCATTACTTTCTATGTATTCTTTTTCATCAACACTTCTAATGACTTTTGCTACAGGCACATTATTTTCTTCTAACTGCTTTAATAATTCCAGATTTCTCGTCAGTTCCACAAGTTGTGTATATTCCTTTAATACATATCCCTTTACTTCCGTCTCTTCTGTTTCCATCTGCCATGCAGTAGTATAAATATGTTGTACTTGCCCAGATTTATTCCAATTACTCTCTATCAGACTTTTTATCAACTCATTATTCTTTTCATCTGATTTCTTCTGTTCTCCTATAATTCTTCTGATACTTCTTTGGGACAAATGAAACATTTCCGCAATTTCATCTATACCTTCTCCCTCAAGATATTTTTCAAAAATTCTTTCATTTCGCAAAATCATTTCTCTCTTATGATTTGTGTTCGCTCCCCATTTCTGCCTGTTTTCAGTTGTTTTCGGAATATAAACATATTCTCCCTGAACATAATTCTGTAACTGCCTGACTAATTCTTCCGGCAATATTTCTCCTGCATTTTTATACTTCATACGCACCTCCTGACACAATCATAAGTTATTTTCTGTAACTTGTGTGGACAAGATTATTTATGAGTTAACTTTGGAAATATTCTTTTCTTTCACTATCTTAACAATCCTGCTGGTTCCCAATCTGTCTGCACCAAGTTCTATAAACCTTTGTGCATCTTCTATCGAACTGATCCCACCTGCCGCCTTTATCTTTGTCTCGCCAGAAATATGCTCAGCAAAGATTTCTACATCCTCAAACGTTGCTCCACTTGTAGAAAATCCAGTTGAAGTTTTAATAAAATCAGCATTTGATTTTGACACAACTTCTGTCATTTTTATCTTCTCTTCTTTCGTTAAAAGACATGTCTCAACGATAACTTTTAACAATCTGCCTTTACATGCTTCCTTTACCTGATTAATTTCATCATATACAGCATAATAATTTCCTACTTTTACCC
>CANPET010000257.1 GCA_947573465.1 uncultured Eubacterium sp. | reverse complement strand
TAAAGAAGATAAAAAACTACCGACATGATAAACAAGTACAAAATATAAATCGTTTCGTAGTGGTAGAGACATTTCACTGCTGAAAGATAGTTTGCTGGGAATATGAGAACTTGAGGTACTTGATTACATTTATATAAAAAATAAAACCATTCATATAAAGCTAAAATCCGATTTACAAAATCGGATTTTAAGACTTACCTGAAGCGAATTTCATCAGAAATTCGGTGAAGATGAAGTCGGTGCTTTTAATATGAATGGTTTTATTTTTTATTTATAAATGTTCAAGTAACGAGGTGAACGTATTCCCAGTCAACTACCTTTTAGCAGGAAAGTCTTATCCCTACAAACTGGAATTTATTTCAAATGTTCTTTTACTGGAACTTCTGTTTTTTCATCATAACAATCAAACAATTCGTCCAATTCATCTTCTTTTTGTTTCTTTGTAAACAAACTAACAATCGGTACAATAATCAATCCTCCGACCATAGCGATTACACCAGAGTTAATAGAAGACTTGAATATATATCCAAGAATTGTTCCCCAACTGGTAACGTCAACACCTGCTAAAGTAACAATCAACTGAATTACTGCAATTCCACATCCCCAAACAAAACATACGACTGTAGCTGCTTTTGTAACACCCTTCCAGTATAAACCATAAAGAAATGGTGCAAGGAATGCTCCTGCTAATGCTCCCCATGAAACACCCATCATCTGTGCAATAAATGTTACTTCCGGATGTGCATCTTTAAAGATTGCGATAACTGCTGACACGAGAATAAAGAATACAATAAATAATCTCATGATATTAACCTGTTTCTTTTCTGTCATCTCTTTCTTTGATGCCGGTTTAATAACATCTAATGTAAATGTTGAACTAGATGTTAATACCAGTGAAGATAGTGTTGACATAGATGCAGAAAGTACTAATACAATAACAACTGCGATAACTAATGCTGGAAGCGTTGAAAGCATTGTTGGAATAATTGTATCAAACAATGGCTTTCCTGTTGCTTCGTTTATAGCAATTTTATCACTATATAATCTACCAAATCCACCTAAGAAGTAGCATCCACCTGCTACAATAATAGCAAAAACTGTAGAAATAATTGTTCCTTTATGTATATCTTTCTCGCTCTTAATTGCATAGAATTTACCAACCATCTGTGGCAATCCCCATGTACCAAGAGAAGTAAGCATAACTACAAATAATAATGCCAATGGATCTGGTCCAAGGAATGCTGTATATGCTCCCTGCCATCCTGCATCTCCTGTAACTCCAGAAAGAGTCTTGGTTGCCTCAACAAGTCCTCCATTATCTACTAACACTGCACCAATCACTGCACAAATACCAAACAACATAATAATTCCCTGAATGAAATCATTGATTGCTGTAGCCATATATCCACCAAAAATTACATAAATTCCTGTCAAAACTGCCATAACAACAATAACTACCCAATAAGGAATATCAAATACAAGACCAAACAAACTTGAAAGACCATTGTAAAGTGACGCTGTATATGGAATCAGGAATATAAATACGATAACTGATGCTGCCACTTTCAATGGTGTAGACTTGAATCTCTTTCCAAAAAAGTCCGGCATCGTCTTTGCATCGATATGCTGTGTCATAACTCTTGTTCTTCTACCAAGTACATTCCATGCAAGAAGTGAACCGATAAAAGCATTTCCAAGTCCTGCCCAAGTAGACGCAAGACCAAAGTTCCATCCAAACTGTCCGGCATATCCTACAAAGATAACCGCTGAAAAATAAGATGTTCCAAAAGCAAAAGCTGTAAGCCAAGGACCTACTGAACGTCCTCCAAGAACAAATCCGTTAACATCTGTCGCATGTTTTCTTGTGTAAAATCCTACGAAAATCATTACAGCAAAAAACGCAACAAGCATAATTGAACATAATGTTACTGTCATAATGTTCCCTCCATTTTTATAATATATTTCATGCCCCTTTAAAGCGTTGAACTTTAAACCGTTACGCTTTAAAGCAGTAAAGTCATTATACTATATCATAATATCCTATGTCAATTAATTTCGACATGCAATCCTCTAATTCTAAAAAATATGCTTTTCATGTCTAAAAAAATTGGATTAGCCAAAACTAATCCAATTCCTTTATCCAACACCTTCTTCGTCTATGTTGTATTTTATCAAACCTCTTCCATAGAGAATGAACTTTTATATTATCTTCCAGCATAGGTCCGGTCTCTGCATATTTCATTCCATCTTTAATCGCAGCCCTCAGTATCTCCGTTACTAAAACAGCAGGCAGCCCTTTATTCTTGTACTCATCTAACACACCAACCAAATATAATTCTAACGTTTCCGGTTTAGAAAATGGTGCATATAATAATCTTGCCCATCCAAAAGGAAACAATCTTCCACGTGATTTTTTGGAGGCCTGTCCCATAGATGGAACTGTCACACCAATACCTACCATTCGTCCATTTCCATCTACAATTAAAGAAATAAATCGTACATTTACCATCAGAATAAACTGTCCAACATATTTCTTAATCATTTCATCTGTTAAATCCACCTCACCGTAAAGCACTTTTGCAGTATCATTAATGACTGAAAAAACGTTACCTATATATTTCCTAAGCTGTAGGCGGTTTTTCAATTTTACAACCCTTAAATTATTTTCTTTTAAGACACGCTCTTCCATTTTTTCGAAAACTTCCGGAATCTCCTTTGGAATATTGATTCTGTTTTCA
>CANPET010000256.1 GCA_947573465.1 uncultured Eubacterium sp. | reverse complement strand
TTATCAATGCATTTTCAAACCCAATCTGATTATTACCACTTCCTGCAATTACTCCCAAAACGTCTTGTAGAACCACTACTCTGTGCCTTTTTATCGTGATACCATATTTTCTCATATCTCTCAGGAATAACTCATAAGTATCTCTGCTCCACACTATTAAATGACAATATTGTGGAAAAGATTGTGCATACTTTTCAAGTACTACTTTTTCCTCGTTGCCTTGCATAATATTTGCTAATGGTGTATGCGATAGGATTTCTGTTTTTTTATTAAATAGTTTTGGATCACTTAATCTGATCGCCTTAGAAAATGTTTTTACTTTTTGTATTTGTTCATCAGCAGCTACTACCCCTATCTGAATTGCCTCCCGCCCATCCAGATCAGATGTTCCTGGTGCCTGATTCCACTCTATATCAAGAAACAGATATTCAATTTTTTTGCTTTTAACATCTTCCACTATTTTTTCCCTTCTTTGTATGCCTGAATCTCATCTGCCCAATGATCGTCCATAAAATCCATCATTGCATCACTTTCAACAGCTTTTGAAATTGCTTTTCCTACAGCTTTAAAATTCAATTCGACGCCCTTGGAATCATTTTCATATGTTACAGATCTGTTTCTGGCAATCCCTATCTTCTCAGCCTCTCTTCCTGCATCAATATTGGCACCCAGAAACAGGAACTCCCATCCGCACTCTTTCTTTGCTTCTATCTTTCTCCTGATCTGCTCCTGTGTGAAATGCTCACTGGAATTTTCTAGTCCATCTGTAGTAATAACAAATATGATTTTTCCTGCCCTGTGATCCTCCGGAAGATGTTTCTGTACATTTTCCATTTTTTCAATTGCTGTTCCAACTGCATCTAATAAAGCGGTACAGCCACGCACAAAGTATTCTTTTTCTGTAAATGGTTCGATGATCTCCACCGGAAATCTGTCATGAATGATATCTACTTCATCATCAAATAAAATAGTGGTCACATTTACTTTCTTTCCCTGCGCCTTTTGCTTTGCGATCATGCCGTTAAATCCGCCAATCGTATCACTTTCCAGACCGCCCATTGATCCACTTCTGTCCAAAATAAAAACCAACTCAGTTAATTCTGTATTCATGTGATTACCTCCTGGTATTTGTTGTTAATCACATTTTATCTACAGAACCAACTGGGTTGGTCGCCTGTCAGGTGACATTGCACCTAAAATATTTTGTTAAAACACTGGCTGTCCATACGCATCCAGCACATCATTGATTTCAAACATGTCATAAATCTTATTCTGCAAGAAATATGCCACGATAATATCTGTTTTGGAACTTCTGGATAATGCGAAACCGGCACTTGCCAATAAATCCTTTGCTTCATCCAGAGATAATTCCAGAGCAATCGTAAAAGCCAGTACCGTTTTTTTATTTGGAACATAATTGACATCTTTCCGGATTTTTGAAAAATGCCGACGATCCACATACGCCTTTGTATATGCTTCTGAATCAGTCATACCACGCTCATCAATCATTCGGAGTAATCTCTGTGAAAATGTTTCCTCCAACTGATTCATCAAATTATCAATATTTCTGTTTACCGACATCGTAGAAGACATACCTTTTTGTATTTTTGTCTTCTGCATCGTTGAAACATCAAATTCTTCCGGTAATATATCTTCTGACAAACTGCTTTCTTTTACAGGCTCTTCCTGGAAAGCCTTTTCTTCAGCTCTCTTTTTCCGAAATTTTGTAATTTTATCAAAAATTGATTTCATTTCTTTATCCATTTTGATATCATCTTTTACCGGCTCATAATACTTATCTATGTATTTCCCTACCTCATCAATCAGCTTCTGATCTGCCATAATCTGTACCGCCTTTTATAAATTCTTAATCATCGTAATGATTGAATCCACCTAAAAATCCTGGATTGCTATGCCCCCTCTTATGCCCTTTATCATCATAATGGTTCAAACCGCCAAAGAATCCTGGACGACTCTCACCTATTTTGTGCCCGTTATTATCATAATGATTCATGCCACCAAAAAAGGAAGGCGAACTATGTCCGATTTTCTTTCCATTTGCATCATAATCGTTCATACCACCAAAGAATCCCGGTCGGCTCTCGCCTACTTTTTTTCCGTTTGCATCATAATGGTTTATGGATCCAAATAACCCTGGTCTGCTATATCCTTTTTTACTCATAATCTCACCCTCCTGACTCTATTAGCCTCTTGTTTGATCTCAGAATAACACACTTTTCTCATTTGGAAGTCGCATAACAGGCGACATTCTTTTATCGCATAATATAAACCTTAGCACATCTGCAAACGCTAATAGCTGTTTTCAATTATTCTAATCTGGAATGACATGATATTTCATATGTCTTGCCTTGAACCAACAGTATTCATCTGTTATTTGTTCCACTTCAATCATATCATCTACAAAATATACATATCCATTTTTCATTATTAACGTGGAACACGACCAATATGGATCACAACACTCTGGATCTCTGCTTTCTGAACAATACTCTAAGTCATCCCAAAACCATATTTCAACTTGGCATCCCCATATTCCGGTGAACCTCAGATACAGTTCTCCTCCATCTAATATTTTTTGTTCTTCAATACATGCATCATGAAAATTCCCAGTCGCCAAATCAAAGTCTTCGATATCTTTTTTCGTTTTTATCTCACGATACTCTTCATATGCATAGGATTCTTCAATTTTTAAACATTGCTGCATAATATCATTAGGAACAATTTCTT
>CANPET010000255.1 GCA_947573465.1 uncultured Eubacterium sp. | reverse complement strand
ACAATCCAACATTTCAATATATATTCAGGCCGGAAACCGTTTTATTTCCATGTTAACGGCAGATTTTCTTACATCAACAAAGGATATTTTTGTTTCATCTGTAAATCAGATCAGCAACAATACACAAAACAATTACGACTTTACTTTTATGCAGTTATTTGATGATATGAGTTCATATAATTATGAAAAACTAATGAAAGATGAAATCGTTCTTGTTGTATCAAAGGAACATCCATTATGCAAATATAATGAATTAAGTATTCGTGACTTAGCAGACTATCCTTATATCGCTTATTACAAATCTATCAATCTAAGAGATTTTACCGATGAATATTGCAGACGGGAAGGCGGTTTTACTCCCGGTGTTGTTTTTGAAACTGCTGACTATCAGGCAATACGGTATATGATTTCCAAAAATAAAGGAATTGCTCTAATGCCTGAAAAACTTTTTGAAATGCAGGCTTCCGATAAGTATAAGATTATCAAACTAACAGAAAAAGCCTATCGAACTCTTGTAATTGCATGGAACAAAGACAAAGTTTTAAGCCCACAGGCATCACAATTTCTTGAATTTACAAAAAACTGGTTTAGAAGTTTCTAAACCAGTTTTTCTATTCAAATTCATTTTTATAATTTCATGGTCAGCTGAATACGTTTTCTATCTTTATCTACACTTAGCACACGTACTTTCACTACATCTCCTACAGCCACTACATCCAACGGATGTTTTATAAACTTATCACTCATTTCTGAAATATGAACCAATCCGTCCTGATGCACACCAATATCCACAAATGCACCGAAATCTATTACATTTCTGACTGTTCCATTTAGTTCCATTCCTTCTTTTAAATCATCAAAATCCAAAACATCACTCTTTAAAACAGGCTTTGGCATTTCATCTCTCGGATCACGTCCCGGTTTTTCCATTTCTGCAATCATATCTTTTAATGTAATTGCATCCGTTCCAATCTCTTCTGATATCTCATTGAAGTCTTTAATCTCTTTTGATAATTTTACATCTCCCGATACAATATCTTTGGTTGTAAATCCATATTTCTTTAATAATGCCTTTGCTGCTGTATAACTTTCCGGATGAACACTGGTATAATCCAGTGGCTCTTTTCCGTCTCGAATTCTAAGAAAACCTGCACACTGTTCAAAAGCTTTTGGCCCGAGTTTCGCTACTTTTAATAATTCTTTTCTGCTTGCAAACTGTCCGTTTTCTTCACGGTATGCCACAATGTTTTTTGCCAGAGTTTTGTTAATTCCTGAAACATATTCTAAAAGTGGTGCTGAAGCTGTATTTAAATCCACCCCTACATTATTTACACAATCTTCTACTACATTTCCTAATGTTGCATCCAGTTTCTTTTGATTCATATCATGCTGATACTGTCCAACACCAATCGCCTTTGGCTCAATTTTTACAAGCTCTGCCAATGGGTCTTGAAGTCTTCTAGCCATAGATGTAGCACTTCTCTGTCCCACATCAAAGTTTGGAAACTCTTCTGTAGCCAATTTACTTGCAGAATATACCGATGCACCTGCTTCATTTACGATGATGTATTCTACCTTTGTAGGACATTCTTTAATAATATCCACAACTACTGCCTCCGATTCTCTTGACGCAGTACCATTTCCTAAAGAAATCAGACTGACATTATATCTTGCAATAATATTAAGTACTGTTTTCTTTGATTCCTCCACTTTATTCTGTGGTGCTGTTGGAAAAATAACGGTAGTATATAGTACTTTTCCTGTTTCATCGACAACTGCCAGTTTACAGCCTGTTCTAAAAGCCGGGTCCCATCCCAGAACTGTTCTTCCTGCAATAGGTGGTTGCATTAATAACTGTTTCAAGTTCTGTCCAAATACTGTAATTGCTCCATCTTCTGCCTTCTCTGTCAATGTATTTCTTATCTCACGCTCAATGGCAGGTTTAATTAAGCGATTATAGCCATCTTCTATTGCTTCCTTTAGGACCTCCGTAAAGTTTGAACTTCCTACAATAACTGATTTGTTCAATGCCATAATAATATTGTCATCCGGCATTTCCACTTTTACTGAAATAACCTTTTCCTTTTCTGCTCTGTTAATTGCTAAGATTCTATGTCCCGGTATTTTACTTACTGCCTCTGTATAATCATAATAATTTTCATAAGGAGTTTTTGCCTCTTCATCTTTCGCTTTTGAAACAATATCACCATGCTTCATAACAGTATTTCGGATTGCATTTCTAAATTCTGCATTATCCGATACCATCTCAGCAATAATATCTTTTGCTCCCTGAATTGCCTCTTCTACAGAGTTTACCCCCTTCTCTTCATCTATGTAAGCTTCTGCTTCCTGCTCTGGAGTTTTGCCGCTCTTTTGTAATATAAATATATTGGCAAGAGGCTCAAGACCTTTTGCTTTTGCTTCAGTAGCCCTTGTTTTTCGTTTCGGTCTGTATGGTCTGTAGATGTCATCTACTGCAACAATTGTCTGGGCATCCTGAATCTTCTGTAAAAGTTCCGGAGTCATCTTACCCTGCTCTTCAATAGAAGCAATCACTGTCTGTTTTTTCTCTTCCAGATTGCGGAGATACTTTAACCGTTCATCCAAAGTTCTTAACTGCTCGTCGTTTAACTCGCCTGTAACCGGCTTTCTATATCTTGCAATAAAAGGAATAGTATTTCCTTCATCGATTAACTGCACTGCAGCATCTACCTGCCACACCTTTACCTGCAGCTCTTCTGCAATCAACTGATTAATGTT
>CANPET010000254.1 GCA_947573465.1 uncultured Eubacterium sp. | reverse complement strand
GTGTCATTGCATCAAGTGCTGCGAAAGGCTCGTCCATCATAATAATTTTAGAACCAAGAGCCATTCCTTTTGCAATGGCAACACGCTGTTTCATACCACCGCTCAACTGATGTGGATAATAATCTTTATACTGTAACAGATTTACTTTATTAAGGTATTCTTCTGCCCGCTCTATACGCTCTTTGCGATTTTTCATTCCACCGACCTTCAATGGAAAAGTTATATTTCCAAGAACTGTTTTCCATGGAAACAACTGATTAAAATCCTGGAAAACCATAATTCTGTCCGTTCCCGGACCTTTTACGGTCTTTCCACTTACTTCAATGGTTCCCTGGTAATCTTCAAAACCGGCAATACAACGAATCATCGTAGATTTACCACAACCGGATGGTCCTAACACGCATAAAAAATCCTCTTCATGAATTGTTAAATCAATACCATTCAAAACAAGATTATTTGCATTTTTATATTGTTTTTGTAAATTTTCTATTTTTAAAATTTCTTTTTTATCGCTCATCGTGTCATACCCCATTTCTTAAATGTTCTATTCTCCACTGTTCTGAAAATACCATATTCCACAATAAGTCCAATAATAATTATAATAATAATTGTTGCATAGATACTGGCCAAATCACTATTGTCACGTCTTTGTGTTATATAATATCCCATTCCTATGGTTCCCGCTCCACCAAAAACCATCTCCGCACTAATCAGACCTCTCCAGGCTCTCGCCCAGCCTACTTTAATACCCGAAAAAATTCTAGGCATTGCCGCTGGAATAAAAACTCCAAATAACAACTTAACCGGTGACAATCCAATATTCTGTCCCACTTCCAAATATAACTTCGGCACAGCATTAAAACCATCAATAATGCTACGCGACATAGGCCATACAACATAATGAACTACTAATAAGATAATCGCAATGTCATTCTGTCCATATAAGAAAATGATAATTGCTGAAATCAAAGCAATACCCGGAATCAAATCAAACATAGAAACAATCATATTGTATACAGCAGCAAACGTATCTGATATCACAGATAATCCTGATAGTATGATTGCTAATCCGATTCCAATACCAAGACCTTCCAGCATTAATAACAACGAATGTCCCATAATGCTTCCAAATCCTTTTTCTGTAAATCCCCATGCCATTCTTTCAAAAATTGTTTTAAATGACGGAAATAAATTAGAATTTCCCGCTTTAGCAAAGTTATATGCCACAATTTCCCATAAAGCTACTATGAAAACAACAAATATAATCTGTGCTAATAATCCTTTTGTTTTCTTTTTCAATATTATGTCTCCTTAATAACAATTATATATTCTTAATAATAGTTTCTATATACAGCAAAAAACATAACAACCAAATGCTAAAAGTAAATTAACAACCGTGCTATGTTTTTTGCTATAAGTCCTTCTATTTAGTTTCCTTTTACCCCATCATAGATAAGATCGCTAAGATTTCCTGAATATTCATTTTCCAAGAATCCTTCATCTTTCATGAAATTCATAAAGTTTCCAACACCTTGTAATTCTGTAGAATAATGTGATCTTGAATCTGTCATCCATTTAACAATATCTTCAACACTATCATCTAATTCTAACTTTTCTTTTACAAGTTTTGCTGTATCTTCCGGATTTTCTTTTACATATGTCATTGCTTCTTCTAAAGCTTTACATACAGCATTATATAAATCTTTATTATTTTCATATAAATCATTAGAAGCAATTCCTACGATAGATGTATCGCCTGGTACCCATGCCTCTTCACTTACTGGAATCTCATGTGTTCCTTCTACTGCTAACTCTTTAAAATTATATGGAGAAATAACAACATGTGCTTTGATTGAACCACTCTTAATTCCATCGAATCCTGATGCATTATCTACTGGATTTAAAACATTATCAAATGCATGTGCATCGCCTAATTCTGCTTTTGCTGCCATACCTAACAAAATATGTCCCTGACTGTTTGTACTAAGTACTCCTACCTGAATATTCTTATCTTTTAAATCTTTTAAAGTTTTAATATCTTTCTGATTTGTTACAATTGAATATGGCTGTGCGGAAATACCAGTAAAGATTTTATATTTACTTCCTGATAAAATACCAACCGCTGCAGGTGGTAAACCTACTGTTCCAATATCAATGTTTCCGCTGGATACACCTTCTTTAATTGTGTTTCCATCTTTTTCAACCTGACAGTCAACTTCTACATCTTTGTCATAGTACTTAGCAATCATATTCTTTTCTGCCATTACCATAACCGGAGCATAGGCAATACTCTTCTGATATCTGATAACAAGTTTATTATCATCTTCCTTCTTACTGCTGTCGCCTCCACAAGCTGTCATTGTTACTGCCATCACTGCAACGAGTGCCAATGACATCATTTTTTTCATAACTTTCATAATCTGTACCAAGTCTTTCATCCACATTTTGTATTTGAAAGACGCAAACATTCAGAGTAAAAAAACTTTGTTTGCATTTTATCCTTTCTTATATAATTTTCTACTCCGCTTTTTAGTTTTCTCATAAAATAAAAAACTAAATAAATTCCAGTGAATAATTTATCAATGAAAATCGATATAAAATTGATACAAAAATTCACAAAAACTTCTTTTTTTCATCAAAAAAATGTACTATTATAATACTTAATTAATCAACAATTTGCAAGGAGAATTTTATTATGAAACAACTACAGAAAACTTTACTACTTATTTTTTTTGCTTTTATCAGCATTTTTTATCTAAATACCGCTACTCAGGCCAATGAAGTGACACCTGTTAAAATC
>CANPET010000253.1 GCA_947573465.1 uncultured Eubacterium sp. | reverse complement strand
GCAAAATACTCTCTACAGGCATCTAAAACTTCATCAATAGTATATTGATAAGCAATAGGCATCAATTCTTTTCTTGTTTCATTGTCTGATGCATGTAAAGATATTGCCAACGTGATTTGAAAACGCATTTCTGCCAATTCCTTAATTTTAGGAACTATTCCACATGTAGACAATGTAATATTTCTTTGACTTAAATTTGCTCCGTTTTCGTCTGTTATCAACTGGATAAAACGAACAACATTTTCAAAATTATCTAAAGGCTCTCCACTTCCCATAAGGACAACATTAGAAACTTTCTCTCCAATATTTTTCTCTATGGCATAAATCTGTGAAAGTAATTCCGATGCCGTGAGATTTCTCTCTAATCCATTTAATGTTGATGCACAAAACTTACATCCCATTCGGCATCCTGACTGGGTAGAAATACAAACAGAATTTCCATGATGATAACGCATCAAAACACTTTCAATTATAGAACCACCTTTTATTTCAAACAGATATTTTCTAGTTCCATCTATTTCTGATATTAACACATCCACTGGCTTTACATTCCTGATTTCAAATTTATCATCCAGTTTTTGTCTCAATCCTTTAGATAAGTTGGTCATCTCCTCAAAGCTTCCAACTTTTTCTTTATGTAACCATTGGTATATCTGTTTTGCCCTGAATCCTTTCTCGCCAAGAGCCTCCATTTGCTCTTTTAATTCTATTAAATTGTAGGATTTAATATCTTGTTTTTCGCTCATATGCTATCCTTTTATTTTTTCAAAAGTAGAAATGAAAAATCCATCCATTCCATAATCTCCTGTAAAAATCTGGAGATATCCCTCTCTCGATTGTAACTGCTTTGGAACTTTGTCTCCAAAACTTTTCAGCCGGAATGGTAAATGTTCTTCTATCCATTTCACATTATTATCATTTTCAAATTTATTGACAGTACAGGTGCTAAATACCAATGTTCCGCCAGGTTTTACATACTTACTTACCACCTCTAATATTTCTCTTTGTAATAAAACTAATTGAGAAATCTGCTCTTTTGTAACATTATACTTAATATCACTTTTATTACCTATAACGCCTAATCCGGAACAAGGCAAATCAGCAATAACAACATCTGCTTTTTCAATGGATTCTTCATCTAAAACAGCAGCATCCATTACTTTTGTTTGAATATTCTCTACACCGATTCTTTTTATGTTTTCCTGAATCAGACCAATCTTATAGGTCGTCAAATCCCTTGCCTCAACACAGCCGGTACCATGCAGCAATTCACAAATATGTAAGCTTTTTCCTCCAGGAGCCGCACATACATCAATCACATAATCATCTGAATTCACACCACTGGCTAAGCCTACAATCATAGAGCTTTCATCCTGAACGGTGATCAAGCCTGCCTGAAAGACATCTAATTTTTCTAAACTATCATATCCCGTAATCGATAAAGCCTTATCATACAAGTCAGATTGCTGAACACTCACACCATGAAATTCTAAATTTTCAATAATTTCTGCAACCTCCGCCTTGCTGGTATTGCATCTAACTGTGGTAGGTTTTGACGAATATAAACTATCAAGCATTTTTATAGTTTTTTCATCTCCATACTGCTCTTCCCACATTTCCACTATCCATTTTGGTATAGAATACTTCACTGAAATCTTATCTACTCTATCTACCGGATACTCTATAGATTCAATATTTCTTGCAATATTTCTCAACACACCATTGACAAACCCTTTTAAGCCTGACATTTTTCGCTTGTTTGTTAGCTTTACAGCCTCATTACAAACCGCCGATACCGGTACGGAATTCATATATTTTAACTGATACACTGCCATAATCAATACCCATTTAATGATTTTTTTCATTTTAGGTACTGGTGTTTTTGAAAATTGATTAATAATATACTCCAGTTCAATTTTTCTCTCAATACTTCCTCTAAAAAGTGCTGTTATAAACGCCCTCTGCTGCTTGTCCAGAAACCTATAGTTATCCAAATAATTTTTTAATACAAGATGGCTTTTTTCACCTTCTTCTACTTCTATCAGCATAGAAAGAACAATATTTCTTAAATTGACCTGTGGCGTTACACTAGTCATTATCCCTGCCTCCAAATAATATTACTAATCGAAGCAGCTGCAATATGGATGAGGCTGCTGCCGCCACATAAGTAAGTGCTGCAGCACCTAAAACTTTTTTTGTATATTTTAATTCTGTACTTCCGAAAATACCCGTATTCTCCAATACTCTGACAGCCCTATTAGAAGCATTGAACTCCACTGGCAATGTAACAATCTGAAACAAAACTGCCAAAGAGAACGCAAAAATTCCTATATAAATAATCGTCTGCCCTGTACCCTGTCCATAAAATAATATTCCAATAATAATTAAGAGCCACGACAATCTGGACCCCCAGTTTGCAAAAGGTACCAAAGCATTTCTAACTGCTATCGGTGTATATCCTCTATGATGCTGCATAGCATGACCACACTCATGTGCTGCCACACCAATGGCCGCTACACTGGTACTTCCATATGTGGAATCTGATAGACTAAGTACTTTTGTTTTTGGATTATAGTTATCTGTTAACTCACCACCAATATGCTGAATTGTGACATCATAAATCCCCTGGGACTCTAATATTCTCTCTGCTGCCTGCGCTCCCGTCATACCAGAATTGCTTGATACTTTAGAATATTTCCGAAATGTGGAATTTACACGTGCTGACGCCATCAGGCACAAAACAACACCAATAATCACCAATATATATGTTGGATCAAAATAAAAACCATATAGCATAAATGCCTCCTTTATTCTC
>CANPET010000252.1 GCA_947573465.1 uncultured Eubacterium sp. | reverse complement strand
CGTTCTCATTTAAAGAAATTTTCTTCCCGTTTCTGTCAAATAGTCTTACCCCCAGTTCCTGTTCCAGTTTACTGATTGTTTTGCTGATGGAGGGCTGGGGCACCAGATTCTTTTCCGCAGCCTTGGAAAAGTTTTCCAATTCTGCTGCATCTCGAAAATATCTCAATTGTAGTAATTCCATATAACCTCCTGCTAGTATTATTACTGTTGTTATATCGATAATAATATAAGAACAGAAATAAATCAATACCTTAGAATATATGAAAAATAAGGAAAATGAAACGCTTTTAATGTTTGTATATACCTTGAAAGGTATATGTATATAACGCAATGTGTATTTCAATAAGGGAAAATTTTTTAATAAAATATAATATATAGAGACAATAAGAAGAATTATAGTATATCTAAGAATAATTCATACAGGGTAAAAGAAATGGCGGGGGACGAATTATGGATATTCATTATAGGAAATAGGCATATGGAAAGATGGAACAAGTTTTGTTGTACCAAAGATTAAAGTGCAAAAGACAAAAATAAAAAGTGCAATTAAAAAGAAAAAATCAACAAAAGCAAAAATAAAGTTAAAGAAAATAAAAGGAGCTTCCGGTTATCAGATTAAGATAGGGATAACAAAAAAACTTAGAAAAAGCCGGAAGATTAGTTTTAAGAAAAATACATTTACAGTGAAAAAACTGAGAGGGAAAAAGCAGTATTATTTAAAGGTAAGAGTTTATAAAGTGTCAGATGGAGTGAGACACTACAGTAAATGGTCAGGAATAAAGAAAATAAAAATTAAGAAACAATAAATTTATGATACAAAGGAGGATTATCTAATGAACAGGAGACTAAAGAGAGTGATTGTAGCATTACTTAGTGTATGCATGGTGTTTAGTGGATTTCATTTTGTTCCAAATGCAGCAAAAGCAGAAACACTGACAAATGTTGCAAACAACAGAGGAAATTATACATTTATGACATCCAATGCCAATACACCATTAGAAGGATTTTTGTATGTGGGAAATGGATTTTCTGCAATTAATGCATGCAATGAAAATCTAGGCAACGGAAACAATCTGCTGGGCAAGACTGCCACAACTGAGGAAGCGGCAATTTATGTGGATTTGGGAAATGATTATGATATTGGTAGTGCATTGGTATATCAGGGTTCAACCAATAATAATTTCTTTGATTCTTATTGTAGAAGCTATCAGATTTATTATTCCACGGAACAGGTTTCGGCAGCAAATGAGGGAAATATTTCATGGAATCTGGCAGGAACATGTGAAAACGGTACTATTTACAGTGGAGCAAAAGTGAAAAGTGCAGAGCATACCAGTAATACAGGTGATGAGATTACATTTGGCAGTACAGTGACAGCTAGAAGTATGAAAATTGTTTTTGATAAAGAATCCTGTATGGGTACAGGAACAAGTGGAAATAATACAGGCACAACAGGTACAGTGAGTTTATTGTCGGTAAGAGTATATGGTGTATTACATGTTGAAGAGACAACTACAGAAAAAACGGAAGAAACAGTACCTGGAGAAACAACAAGCAAGGCAGAAGAAATTACAACAAGTGCAGGAGATAATACTTTATATGGGTCACATAATGACGATTTGGCGTTAAAGACAAATCATGGTTCCGTAAAAGGGTATGCAAGTTCTAATTTAAGAAATGGTTCTACAACACCATTAACTGTAAATAATCTGACAAATGGTAATACAACCGGAACAAATTATATTATTGCAAATACACCGGGAGATGCGAATCCATGGTTTGCAGTAGATTTGGGCAGTGTTCATGATATCAATAAAGTGATTGTTACTCCGGGTGCAGACGGGGCATATCCAAATGCTTATCCTATTCAATATAAGATACAGGTAGCATCAGAGAATACAGCAGTTTCTTCTGCCGGTGAAATAACAGGTCTTACATGGAAAACAGTAGCAACTGTTACAGATGGTACAATGGCGGCAGAATCCTTGACATTTCCAAGACAGAATGCAAGATATGTAAGAGTATTGGTAGACAGTTATGCAAATTATTGTTCATTATATGAATTATCAGTGTATGAGACAGATGATACGGTGCTCTGGGATGGAGAAGATGATATGATGAACGTCCTTTTTATCGGTAATTCATTTACGTATTACAATACCGTTTGTA
Source organism: uncultured Eubacterium sp. (assembly GCA_947573465.1). Lineage (GTDB taxonomy): Bacteria > Bacillota > Clostridia > Lachnospirales > Lachnospiraceae > Eubacterium_G. The sequence continues at coordinate 649 of CANPET010000252.1, read as the reverse complement.
ATGTTGTAAAGGGATTAGCAGAATATAATGGACATAGTATAACAGTGACGGCAGCAACGAATGGCGGACAAGATCTTGTTTATCAGTCTACGGCAGAGAATGTATTAAATGCAATTAAAGTTGGTGGATATGATGTTGTTATATTACAGGATAAAGTGGGAAGTAATTTCCAGGAAAGTACGTTAATGAATGGTTCAGAGGCTATTATACCAATTATTAAACAATACAGCCCGGATGCAAAATTGGTTTATTATGAGCCATGGCCTACGAAAGATCAGATAGAGAGTAAAATGTCATATTTTACATCTAGTTATATTAATGCGACAAAAAAATATAATGCATCTTTGGCACCAGCTGGAGAAGGATTTTACGAGTTATATAAGAATGATGGATTAGATTATTATTGTAGTGATAACAGACATCCACAGCCTCTTGGTACATTTAATTCTGCATCAACCATTTATTATACATTGTATCCAAATGATGCTTATAGAGTGTATACAGAGAGTGACCATACATATTTGAATAATCTGATTAATAGCAATGTTGCTTATACATCAGAGGGAAAATTGGATTCTTATAGTCTGGATACATTAAATAAGATTACATCTTATGGATATAAATATGCCCATGCTGTGATACCGGCAGT
>CANPET010000251.1 GCA_947573465.1 uncultured Eubacterium sp. | reverse complement strand
GGAATTGTTATTGTAAACAGTGTTCCTGTTACCCCTACTACAACTTCTTTAACTGGTAGTTCCTATGATGGCAATGAAGTGATATCTTATTTACAAAAAAAGTGCAATTGTATTGTGGTAAATGGTGAAGACCTTTGTAAACCTTTTGGCAGTTCAAAATTTTTCAACATTGCAATTTTAGGAATTGCTGTAGGAAGTGGGCAAATAGGTCTTGACCCAGCCACATTAATCAACGAAATAGAAAAAAGAATACCGGAACGCTTCGTTTCTATCAACAAAGAAGCTTTCCTTAGCGGTGTTCAGATTGGAGAACAATATGAAGCTAAATAACACTCAATTATCACAAATTAATGCCCAAATAAAAAGAATAGTAAAAACAGACAGCTATTATGGTAAGCTTTATCGAGAAAAGGGAATTACTGAAATAAACACACAGACTGATTTCGAATCTCTCCCTTTTTCTAGTAAAGATGATTTAAGAAATGCATACCCTCTGGGTATTCAGGCTGTTCCGGATGAAGATATCGTACGTATTCATTCTTCTTCCGGCACTACCGGAAAACCTGTCATCATTCCTTATACAGCAAAGGATGTAGATGACTGGGCAGTAATGTTTGCCAGATGTTACGAGACCGCCGGAATTACAAATAAGGACCGTATTCAAATCACACCCGGATATGGCCTATGGACCGCCGGAATTGGTTTTCAGGCAGGCTGTGAAAAATTAGGTGCCATGGCAATCCCTATGGGCCCGGGAAACACTGAAAAGCAGTTACAGATGATGGTTGATTTACAGTCAACAGTAATCACTGCCACCTCTTCCTATGCCCTGCTTCTCTCTGAAGAAATTACAAAACGTTCTATGAAAGATCAAATTCGTTTAAAAAAAGGTGTTATTGGTTCAGAACGCTGGAGCGAAAAAATGAGAGAATCTATCCGGCAGGGATTGGGAATTGAATTATATGACATTTATGGTCTAACCGAAATTTATGGTCCTGGAATTGGCATTAGTTGTCAGCACGAATGTGGAATGCATTACTGGGATGATTATATCTATATTGAAATTATTGATCCTGTCACAGGAAAACCGGTACCGGATGGAGAAGAAGGAGAAATCGTCATCACTACTTTAGTTAAAGAAGGAGCTCCATTAATCCGTTTCCGTACCCATGATATTTCACGTATTATTCCCGGAGAATGTGCCTGTGGCAGCAAATATCCTAGAATTGATATTATTAAAGGTCGAAGTGATGATATGTTTAAAGTTCACGGCGTTAATATGTTCCCAAGTCAGATTGAAGATCTTTTACAAAATGTAGATGGAGTTTCCAGTGAGTACAATGTGACAATTGCTCATGATGATGAAATAAACAAAGATATTATGATTGTCACTGTAGAAGCAGAGGGACGTGTAAACTTTGAAAATACCGCAAAAACAATTAAAGAGTTGTTCCGCTCACGCATCAGTATTACTCCAAAGATTACAATTGTTCCAGTAGGAACATTACCACGCAGTGAAAAGAAAACAAAAAGAGTTATTGATTACCGTTATCAATAATACTATATTAAAAATTTAAATTTTATTTTAAATGAAAGCACAGATGTCCGGCAAACATTTCTACATATCTTCTAACTTAAAATTTTGCTATGTGGAAATAATTCACGGACATCTGTGTTTTCATATTATCCTGAATTAACTACGATATTCCTTTATCCATTCAGTAATTTAGGTAAAATCAACTCTTTTTACATAAGATTATCAAATATTTCATTCACTGCTTTTTCATATTTAAAAATATTTTGTGCTTTTCGAATCATTTTAGCACACTTATGCTGGTCTATAGACATAAAAGACAGATAATTCCACATTTCAATCATCTTATTTAACAAATGTTTGTCTGAACTCATCTCTTCTGTAAAATCAGCATATAGCCGGTCATGAAATGCACGAATCTTCTCTTTTGCTGCACTTCTGTCCTTATTGTTTTCGCTATGATGAGTGATATTGTCTATGGGAGAATTTTCTCTCTGTTCTTCTTCCTTTAACTTTATTTCATTTACCAGATTCGGATTTCTGAGCAGACCACGTCCAAGCATTACTGAATCAAGATTGTATCTTGATGCAATCTTCTCATAATCTTCCACCGTAAAGATATTTCCATTAAAACACAATGGATTTTTGCTTACATGATATGCATAATCAAAAGCCTCCATATCCGGCTCACCTTTGTACAACTGCACTCTCGTTCTTGGGTGTACAATGACTTCTTCAAAAGGAAACTTGTTGTAGACTTCCATGATTTCTTCAAACTCAGAAGCATCTGTTACTCCGATACGTGTTTTTACTGATATTTTCATATCCAGTTTACAAAATACTTCATCAAAAAACTTCTCCATCAAATATGTATCTTTTAAGAATCCTGCCCCTCTCCCCTTTGGAACTACTGTTCCTGAAGGACATCCAGCATTCAGATTGACCTCTTCATAACCCATATCTGCAATCTGTCTCGCACCCTTTATAAAATACTCTGAATTATTCGCCATAATCTGTGGTACCAAGTTGACTTTTTTACTGTTATTTTCCGGCAATAAATCTTTTATCTCTCTCCCTTTTAATTTAGGGTTATGACATGGAGAAATAAACGGCGCAAAGTATTTATCGGGTCCCCCAAAAAAATCTGCAAAAGCATTTCTATATATAAATCCTGTAACACCATCGAGTGGTGCAAAATAAAATTTCATCAATTCACTCCAGTCTCTTTTTTTTATCATTATAACAAAACAGGATTCATAAAACCACATTGAAAAAACAATATGCTAA
>CANPET010000250.1 GCA_947573465.1 uncultured Eubacterium sp. | reverse complement strand
ATGAATATCCAAGTGGAAATTCTATTTGTGAAGCCATGGTAGGTGGGATTGGAGAATTAGCTTTTTCAATGAAAGAACTGGTAGATATCTCTTTGGAAGTAAAAGAAAGCATGATAAAAAAGGCTATGGCCCATGCAGTATTGAATGAAAAAATAGTAGCAGAGGCTGCTGGTGCTGCACCGATTGCAGCATTTATGCAGTATGAAAAACAAATTCCGGGAAAAAACATTGCTTTAGTTATTAGCGGTGGTAATGCTAATAATGATGTTTTAAAGGAAGTACTAAATTCGTAAATATGTGTGAAAGCATATTGAAATAAAAAGAAAGGAAGTCAATAAAAGACAGAGGTACAAATCATGAAAAAATTATTTGGAAAATTGGTAGCAGTTGCACTTGTTGTAACTATGATGTGTGGACTTGTTGCTTGTGGCAGCAAAGAAGACACAAAGAAAGAGGATAATAAGAAGTTGGACAAGATTGTTCTTGGAACATCAGCAGATTATCCTCCATTTGAATTTATCATCTTAGATGAAAACAAAAAACAGCAGTATGTTGGTATTGATGTTTCTATGGCACAGAAGATTGCAGATGATAAGGGTGTTAAACTTGAAGTTGCAAATATGAATTTTGACAGTCTAATTGCTGCTCTCCAGAAAGGTGAAGTAGATATGGTAATCGCTGCTATGGAAAAAGATGGAACAAGAGAAAAGGTTGTTGATTTTTCTGACCCATATTACACAGATTTACCACCGATGATGCTTGTGAAAGCTGACAAGAAGGACACATATAAAGATGCAAAATCATTGGCAGGAAAGACAATTGCTGCTCAGACAGGAACAACAAAGGCTGATATTGTAAGTGATAGTTTTAAAGATTCAAAACTTTTAGCGCTTACAAGCGTAAATGATATCGTAAACAGTTTAGCTTATGATAAGTGTGATGCTGCAATTTTAGATGGTGCTGTTGCACAGCAGTATGCACAGGAAAATGATGATATGGTTATCGCTGAAATTGAATTAGGAAAAGCAGCACCTTATCGAGTAGCTGTTCAGAAAGGTGATCCAAAAGGAATATTAAAAGATATTAATAAATCAATTAAGAATGCCGTAGATAACAAATTAGTGGATCAGTGGATTGAAGATGCTAATGCAAAAGCAGATAAGGCAGTAGAATAATTTACCAATGAAATAAAAGGAGATTTATTATGTCGCCAACCAGTTTTTTTAACTTTAGTTTTATGCCAAAATATTACACAATGTTCCTGCAAGGACTCGTATATACTTTACTGTTATCGGTTTGTGCAGTATTAATTGCTGTTATTCCTGCTATGTTGTTGGCAGTATGCCGTTTAAGTAAAATAAAAATAATTAAATTCTTATCAGGATTATATATTGATATTTTTCGTTCGACGCCATTGTTAGTGCAGTTATCATTAATATATTTTGGAATTTTTACTGCGATTAATCTTCCAACTACATATATTTTTGGATTCGTTAATTTAGCAATGTTTATTCCAGGAGTATTAGCGTTGTCACTAAATAGTTCTGCCTATGTGGCGGAAATATTTAGAGCAGGAATTCTGGCTGTAGATGCAGGACAGACAGAGGCGGCAAGAAGCCTTGGTTTGTCATCCTCAGCAACTATGTTTAAGGTAGTATTGCCGCAGGCAATAAAAAATGTTTTGCCGGCAATAGCAAATGAAGTGATCACAATGGTTAAAGAGTCTTCTATTTGCTCCATGTTGGGAATGATGGAACTGATGTGGGCTGCAAAAACAGTAGCTGCAACAACATATATTACGATTGGGCCATATATTGTGGCGGCACTTATTTATTTCTGTATCAATTACCCTGCAAGTAAGGCAATTGAGGCAATAGAAAGGAGAATGAGACGTGGCGACAAACGATAATATGATTTCGGTAGTAGATGTTGGAAAAGAATATAATCATGGTGCAGTAAAAGCATTGCATCATTGTAGTCTGGATATCAAAAAAGGAGAAGTGGTTGCAATTATCGGGCCTTCCGGTTCTGGAAAGTCTACACTTCTTAGAAGTTTGAATATGTTAGAGCCGGTAACATATGGTTCTATCTATTTTGAGGGTGTTGATTTAGCAGATAAGAAAGTTGATATTAATCTTCATAGAAGAAAAATGGGGATGGTATTCCAGCATTTTAATTTATTCCCTCATAAAACAGTATTGCAGAATATCACTATGGCACCGGTTCACCTGAAACTAAAAACAAAAGAGCAGGCAGAGAAGGAAGCCATGGACTTGTTAGAGCGTATTGGATTGGCAGATAAAAGAGACGAGTATCCTAACATGTTATCTGGTGGTCAGAAGCAGAGAATTGCCATTGTGAGAGCTTTGGCAATGAATCCGGATGTTATGTTGTTCGACGAACCAACATCAGCACTTGATCCGGAAATGGTAGGAGAAGTACTTGATCTGATTCGCGATTTGGCAAATGAAGGAATGACAATGGTTATTGTTACCCATGAAATGGGATTTGCCAAAGAAGTAGCCAGCAGAGTAGTATTTATGGCAGATGGGGCAATATTAGAAGACAGTAATCCAAAAGATTTGTTTGAAAATCCACAAGATGAGCGCTTAAAAGAATTTCTATCAAAAGTATTGTAGTACGACATTTAATAAGCACTATATAACAAAAGAAGAATAGCCGAGAGTTTTAGTAAACTAATCTCTCGACTATTCTTCTTTTGTTATATAGTGCGTTTAGCGCGATAGGAAAGTTTGCGTTAACAAATCTTCCAGAGCATTGCTTATTATCGGTTACTGTTTGGTCCGTAGTACATAATACCCTTTTTCATTTTCTTGCCATA
>CANPET010000249.1 GCA_947573465.1 uncultured Eubacterium sp. | reverse complement strand
ATAAAATCCACACACGATATATATAAGGGATTACCCCCAAGCTTGACAAAGAGCCGTAATATTTCCCATTTGAGCGGAAAATATATGTAATTTGTTTTTACTTTCCATGAATTTGGTAATTTAACAACAAAAAGGGACTTTTACAGTCCCTTCTCGCATTTATTATCTTGAATTTTATAATTAGCAAACGCCCTGAGCAATCATAGCTTCTGCTACCTTTTCAAATCCGGCGATGTTAGCACCTACTACGTAGTCACCTTCAAAACCATATCTCTTAGCAGCATCATCAATATTGTGGTAAATGTTTACCATGATATTCTTTAACTTAGAATCAACTTCTTCAAATGTCCATGAAAGTCTTTCTGAGTTCTGTGACATTTCAAGAGCCGATGTAGCAACACCACCTGCATTTGCAGCCTTACCACCAACGAACCATACTCCGTTTTCCTGTAAGTATTTTGTTGCATCAATTGTTGTAGGCATGTTAGCACCTTCACAAACACATTTACATCCGTTTGCTACTAACTGCTTAGCATCATCAAGAAGTAATTCATTCTGTGTAGCACATGGAAGAGCGATGTCACATTTAATCTGCCATACACCACGTCCTTCATGATATTCCGCTGAAGGTCTTGCTGCTGCATATTCAGTAAGTCTTGCTCTCTTAACTTCTTTGATTTCTTTCAAAAGGTCTACATCGATTCCTTCCGGATCATAAATCCAACCAGTTGAATCTGAACATGTTACACATTTAGCTCCCATCTGATGAGCTTTCTGGATAGCATAGATAGCAACGTTACCAGCTCCTGATACAACAACTGTCTTTCCTTCCATTGACTCGCCATGGCACTTGATTAACTCTTCTGTTAAGTAAAGTAATCCGTAACCTGTAGCTTCTGTTCTTGCTAAAGAACCACCATATGTAAGTCCCTTACCTGTAAGAACACCTTCATATAAACCACGGATTCTCTTATACTGTCCAAACATATAACCGATTTCTCTGGCACCTGTTCCGATATCACCGGCAGGAACGTCTGTATCTGCTCCAATATATTTACAAAGTTCTGTCATAAAGCTCTGGCAGAATGCCATAACTTCTCTATCTGATTTTCCCTTAGGATCGAAATCAGAACCACCTTTACCACCACCAATTGGAAGTCCTGTAAGTGAGTTCTTGAAAATCTGCTCAAATCCTAAGAACTTGATAATTCCAAGATTTACTGATGGGTGAAGTCTTAAACCACCCTTATATGGTCCGATAGCTGAATTAAACTGTACTCTGTAACCTGTATTTACCTGTACCTGTCCGTTATCATCTACCCAAGGAACTCTGAACTTGAACTGTCTTTCTGGTTCACAGATTCTTTCAAGTACAGCTTCCTTTTTAAATTTTTCCTCATTTTTTTCAATTACAGGTCTTAATGATTCTAAAACTTCATCAACTGCCTGTAAAAATTCTGGCTCGCTAGCGTTCTTCTCATGAACTTTTGCTAATACCTCGTCTACGTATGACATTTTGTAGCCCTCCTTAATATATTTTTCTTAATCCATGTGCAAATTGGCAGATATATACGCTCACTTTAACACACTAAAGAAAATTATATATTAATTTCTTAATTATATCAAGCAAAAGAGGTCTTAAACTTAATTTTGTAAGGCAATTATTTTATTTACTTTATTTTCTTAATCTGCAACTTAATAATTACAATATTTGGATAAATTATATTGTCTTTTAAACTATAATAATTTCTTTTATTACTGCAGTTCATGAGAATTTTTATTTTATTTCATTTTAGGCTTAAAGATAAGTGATGCCAGATATCCTAAAATAAGCGCTCCTGAAATCCCTACTGCACTGGAAGTAAATCCTCCTTTAAACAATCCAAGAACTCCTGATTCAGCGATAGCTTCTTTCATCCCTTTCCAAAGATTATTTCCAAATCCAATCAAAGGTACTGTAGCACCACATCCTGCCCACTTTGAAAATGGTTCATATATTCCTATTGCTCCAAGTATAACACCAAGGCATACTAAGCCAACCATAATTCTTCCCGGCGTAAGTTTTGTTTTATCAATAAAGATCTGTACAATGGCACAAATTACACCACCAACCAAAAAACTTTTCAAAAAAATCATCTGTTTCATCCTCTCATTTTAATTGTTCTATTTTAAACTGACTTCATGTGATTTTATAAGATATTTGTAACATGATTTAACATGCTTCTATCTGTACAAGGTGCGCAATTCCCGGTACACTGTTTCCTTCATTAAAGCTAACCGGTGACATTAATGCACCTGTTGGAATAAATAAGACTTTCTTCCATGCTTTCTTTTTTAACTGTTTAAAAATATAAGATGTAAGCACTGTTGCCGCACATCCACAGCCGCTTCCACCTGCATGAGTATCCTGACTGCTTGCATCAAACATCTCAATTCCACAATCCATATGGACTTTTGAAATATCATATCCTTTATCTCTTAACAAATCTAATAGAATTGTCTTTCCTACAATTCCTAAATCTCCTGTTATAATTTTATCATAGTCCTCAGCTGTCGTATTAAAGTCTTTAAAATGTGTATAAATAACATCTGCGGCTGCCGGAGCCATACATGCCCCCATATTCTGTGCATCCTTTACACCATAATCAACAATTTTTCCTGTTGTAATTCCTGTTATCTTTGCAAATCCCTTATCCTTACTGACAATCACTGCTCCTGCCCCAGTCACAGTCCATGTAGCTGCATATGGTCTCTGATTACCATAAGCCAATGGGAAACGAAACTGTCTCTCAGCACTGGCAAAATGACTCGATGCAATTGCTATAACATTATTAGCATTTCCACCTTCTACTGTAATTGCAG
>CANPET010000248.1 GCA_947573465.1 uncultured Eubacterium sp. | reverse complement strand
GCTTCAGGAAGTAAAACAGAAGTTCCTATGAGTTTTAATGCAACAACATATGAGTATGACCTGACAGTGAAGTCAGATGTGACTTCTATTGAGATAGAGGCAAAAACAAAAGATACTGCTTCTAAGTGGGTTATTGAAAAAGATGGCATTAATACAAAGATGGATATAGGTATGAACAAAACTGTTGTAGCTGTAACATCATCAGCAGGTGCTGTGCAAAAATACACTTTAAATACAAAAAAATTAACCACAGAAGAGGAGGCAACTTATAAAGAACCTGAAACAGAGGAAAATAAAGTTACAAAAAAGACTGCCACTGATACATCTGTTAAAGTAGGAAAGTCTAAAATGAAAATCACTTCTTCTTTTGGCAAAGATAAGATTCCGGAAGGATTTAAGAAGTCTACACAGAAATACAAAGGTAAAAAATATACCGGTATCAAAGGTGAGATGAAAGATATCACAGCATTTTATCTTTACGGAAAAAATAAAGAAGGCTTTTATATTTATGATGAAGAGAAAGATACATTTTATGCAATGTCTAACATAAAGATTAAGAGCAGAATGTACACGATTGTACAGCCGGAAGAAACAGATGGAATTGTTGAGGCATATAAGAAAAAGAAAGTTACCATTATAGACCAGAAAGTAAAGGCATGGGCACTTGATGAAGAAGAAGGAATGTATCTGGTCTATGCAATGAACTGGAATGGGGATACAAATCTATATTGTTATGATGACAATGAAAAATGTTTCCAGAGATATCTCACATCCTCTGATGCAAACAAGCAGTCAGAAGCAGCAGCAAAGGCTTATAATAAGTTACAGAAAGACTACAACAAACTGGTGGATAAATATAATGTACTAATTAAAATTTTATGTGGTTTTGTAATTTTAATTATTATCTTGATATTTGTCGTTATTAATCTTGCTTTAAATAAAAAGGAAAAGAAGATTAAAAATGATAATCAGTATTCATCAGATGATAAGAATGACGAAAAGTTATCTAAGGCAGAAAAAAAAGCTGCAAAAAAAGAGGCAAAAAAAGCAAAAAAGAATCAGAAATATGAACAGGATGATGACGATATTGATTCTGGGATTACTATTGAACAGGGTGATGGGAAAGAGCCTGAAGATGATTTAGAATCAGATATACAAGAGGATTTGAGTAAAATTGGGGACGAAATAGAGGCGAAAATATCCGGTGAGATATCGGAAGATGATGTATCACCAATCGTAGATTTAGAAGATGTTGAAAAGGAAGCATCAGCAGAAGAAAAGGACTTTTCGGAAAATATTGAAAATGAAGTAGAAAAAGTTCCGAAAAGAGGCATTCTTAACAGAGCACCAAAAGCGGTTCCTTATGGTGATGAGCCGACTTTTGGTACAGATAAACAGTCAGAAGAGGGATTCTATGGTGGAGAAGTAGATGAAGAGGATGAGGTGTTTATTGATATTGTTGAAGATGCTGACAAAGATGATGTAGAAGATGCGGGAAGTGACGTGGAGATTTCAGAAAACGCAGATTACGATGATGATTTAAAAGAAACAATGAAATCATTGTTACCGGATGAGCAGGATGATGACGATGATGATGATGATGATTTTCAGTTTATTGATTTAGATTAACGTATGATAACAAAGGGTAATTCTTGTATAATAAAGAATTACCCTTTATTTAAAAAATTTTAAAATAATGGACACATTTTAGGAATATAATGTGGTTCTAAAACATCATGGAGGAATAGACATGGGGAGTAATCAGTTTACCAGACAGACAGTAGAGGCAATTGGTTATGCAAAGAATGCCGCTATTGATTTGGGGATGAATTACATTGGCACAGAGCATATATTAGCCGGAATTTCTAAGGTTACAGATGGTGTGGCTGCGAATATTTTATATAATTATAATTTAGTTTATAATGACATTATTTCTGCAATCGAAGAGGATATGGGAATTAAGGCGAAGGTTCGTTCCAAGTCCAGAGCAAAGAATATTATGCCGTCTAACAGGGCACATTCTCTTATGGGAAGAGCAGCACAGGAAGCTTTGGAGCAAGGTCTGCCACAGATTGGTACAGAGCATTTATTGTTGGCTATATTAGCAGATCCTGATTGTGAAGCTTACTGCATATTGGCAAGTTTTGGTGTTAATATGAAAAAAATCTGTGCAGACATTTTAAGACTTACCAATAGGGATGTCAGTGAAGTAAAAAAATATATTAAACCTGAAAAAAAGGGCAGGGAAATTTCTAATACAGCAACTCCTACACTAGAGAAATATGGGAGAGATCTGACAGCAGAGGCGAAAGCAAATAAATTGGATCCGGTAGTGGGACGTGAAAACGAGATACAGAGAATTATACAGATTCTCAGCAGACGAACAAAGAATAATCCATGTTTGATGGGAGAGCCGGGAGTTGGAAAGACCGCTATCGTGGAAGCGATTGCCTGGCGTATCTGTGAAGGAACTGTTCCGAAAACAATGTCGGGGAAGAGAGTGTTTAGTCTGGATTTATCCGGTGCGGTGGCAGGTTCGAAATATCGTGGCGAATTTGAGGAACGCTTAAAAAAGATTATAGATGAAGTCGAGAATTCAGGAAATGTTATCCTATTTATAGATGAGATTCACACAATAATTGGTGCCGGAGGGGCAGAAGGTTCTATGGATGCTTCAAATATTCTGAAACCTTCTTTGACAAAAGGAAAATTGCAGATAATTGGAGCAACAACTATTTCAGAATATCGGAAGTATTTTGAAAAAGATGCGGCTCTTGAGAGACGATTCCAGCCAGTTAATGTAGATGAACCTACAGAAGAGCAGGCAATTGAGATACTAAAAGGTTTAAGAAAGTCTTATGAAGACTTTC
>CANPET010000247.1 GCA_947573465.1 uncultured Eubacterium sp. | reverse complement strand
ATTTCACTGCTGATTATGGCGTAGAGAGGATACAGGAACTCGAGCTTCTTGAGTACATTTATAAAAGAAAAACAACACTTAATATCAAGGGAACATTTGATTCACATAATCAAATGTTCAGACTTACCTGAGAAAAAATCATCAGGATTTTTTCGAAGATTAAGTCGGTACTTGAAATATTAAGTGTTGTTTTTCTTTTCTATAAATGTTCAAGAAGTAAGGTGAATGTATCCTCTCTACGCTGCAGTCAGCAGGAAAGTCACTCCCCTACAAACCGGAATTTATTTCAGAAACCGGACACTGCCTTTAACAATTAACTTATCAAATACAATAAACATTGCCGGCAAAACACAGATAACACATAACATACTGACAACTGCTCCTCTTGCCATAAGAAGGCACAAAGAACTAATCATATCAATACTGGAATAAACACCAACTCCAAATGTAGCTCCAAAGAATGTACATGCACTTACAATAACAGATTTTATTGTAGCCACCAGAGCATCTTTTGCTGCCAGTTTTCTCTCCTTGCCCATTCTGCGCTCTACTTTATATCTGTTCGTCATCAATATTGCATAGTCCACCGTTGCACCGAGCTGTATTGTACCAATTACAATTGATGCGATAAATGGTAATACTGTTCCTGTATAATAAGGAATTCCCATGTTTATAAAAATAGCAAACTCAATGACGGAAACTAATATCACTGGTAATGTGAGTGATTTAAATACCAGCGCAATAATTAAAAATATCAGGAATATGGATACAAAACTTACTGTAGCAAAATCTTTATTTGTAATCTTAATCAAATCTCTGGTACATGCTGCTTCTCCTACCAGCATTCCGCTTTTATCATATTTCTTTATTATCTTTTCCACTTCATTACACTGGGTATTTGCTTCGTCCGAGCCGGTTTTATACTCTGACATAAATACCATCATCTCATGTTTATCACTTTTTAATTCACTCGTTAGTTTCTCTGGAATAAAAGAATCCGGCACAGAACCATCCAGAAAACTTTCCATTCCAAGTGCTGTCTGAACTCCATCAACTTTTTTAACCTCATCCAAAAGTTTTTTCACATCTTTTTTCGGAGTTTCAGTACTTAGCAAAATAATATTTGCTGAGCCCAGTTCATAATCTTTTGATAATTTATTTTGTGCTGAAACACTCTCTAAACTATCCGGCAAGCTTAAAGATAAATCATAATACACCTTTGCATTTCGTTCTCCATAAACAGCCGGTATTAAAAGTAATAAAAATACAGCAATAAATATTTTATAGTGTTTCGTAATGAATTCTGGTATTTTCTTAAAATCAGGCAGTAATTGTCTGTGCTTTGTTTTCTGTATTGCTTTATCAAACACTAAAATCATGGATGGAAGAATGGTTACACACGCAATTACTCCTAAAACAACTCCCTTTGCCATAACTACACCAAGATCCAATCCCAATGTAAAACTCATAAAGCAAAGTGCAATAAATCCTGCCACGGTTGTTATAGAGCTTCCTACTACTGATGATATGGTTGCTGTGATAGCATTTGCCATAGCTTTTTTATTATCACCGCCATGTATCTCTAACTGTTCCTCATAACTGTGCCACAAAAATATGGAATAATCCATCGTAACGCCTAACTGCAATACTGCTGCCAATGCTTTTGTAATATAAGAAATCTCTCCTACAACAAAGTTGCTTCCCAGATTATACACAATCGCCATTCCAATGCTCAACAGGAAAAATATAGGAATCACAAAAGAATCCATAAGCAGTGACAATATAATCACTGATAACAATACCGCAATACAAACATAAATCGGTGTCTCATGTTCCGATAAATCTTTTGTGTCTGTAACAATTGCAGAAATACCACTAATCATGCATTGATGTTTTGTCACTGAGCGGATTTCTTTGATGGCTTTCATCGTACCATCACCGGAACTTGTATCATCAAATATTACCATCATGATGGTAGAAGTTCCCTTATTAAAAGCATCATACACTTTATCCGGAAGCATTGTTTTTGGTATTCCGGAATCTGCAAAACTGTCATACCACAACACTTTACTGACATGGTCTACCTTTTTCATCTTATCAATGAGTTTCGATACATTGTTATCATCCATTTTGTCTACCATAACAATGCCGAATGCTCCTGCATGAAACTCATCCATCAGGATATCCTGACCTTCCATCGTATCAATTCCATCTGGAAGGTAATATAACAAATCATAATTTACTCTTGTATTGAAATAACCAATGGCAGCCGGAATCAGCAGTAAAATACTGACAATCAGAATCATATGTCTGGCTTTTACAATACGTTCTCCTAACCTTTTCATATACTACCAACTCCTTTACTTGTCTGCCTTAATTTCTGCTGTTTTGAAAATAAATTTTACACTGCCTGTCATATTTTCATTAATTCCCGAAAAAGATTGATATGATTTTCCGTTATTTAATATATCTTCTACTGCATCAATCACTTTCTTTGTGTCATTACCAAAGATATCAGTAATCTTACTGATACCATCTCTGTTCAGTTTTATCACACCATTTTTTAATGTCTTTGTTCCATCAAATAAAGTTACAATTCCTGAATCTAGAGTTCCTGTTCCCTTAGATAAAGTCTTTGCGCCCTCACTTATCCTGCCTGCTCCTGTATCTACTGTTTGAATGCCTGCTTTTACCTGTGGACTGGCTTTGCCAAGTTTTTTATTCATTTCGGCTGTTCCGTCAGTTAAAGACTTCATTCCGTCATTCAATGTATCTGCTCCTGTTTTTAATTTACCAGTACCATCTGACAATGATTTTGCTCCACCTGATAAAGTTTTTGTTCCCTCTGACATTTGTCCTGTACCAGCTGCCAATGTTCCTGCGCCTGTATTTAAT
>CANPET010000246.1 GCA_947573465.1 uncultured Eubacterium sp. | reverse complement strand
ATTATGAACCTACAGAAGAATCAAATGTACCGTTGCAGGAGAATACATTTTTATTAATGGACACCGGAGGACATTATTTGTATGGTACAACAGATATTACCAGAACAATTGCCTTGGGAGAATTGACAAGAGAGCAGAAAGAGCATTATACAGCAGTGCTTCGTGGGCATTTGAATCTCGCAGCAGCCAGATTTCTATATGGATGTACGGGAGCAAATTTGGATTACCTGGCCCGTGGACCTTTGTGGCAGATGGGACTGGATTACAGACATGGAACGGGACATGGTGTAGGATATCTGTTAAATGTTCATGAAGGTCCGAATGGAATACGGTTAAAGGAAGCAGATGGAAGCATGGGAACTGTACTGGAAGAAGGAATGATAACTTCTGATGAGCCGGGAGTATATATTGAGGGAGAGTATGGTATCAGAATAGAAGGTTTACTGTTGTGCAAAAAGAGTCAAAAAACAGATTACGGACAGTTTATGAATTTTGAAATGCTGACAATGGTTCCTTTTGACAGAGACGCAATTTTACCGGAAAAAATGAGTGATCAAGAACTGTATTTATTGAATTGGTATCATGCAGTAGTGAATGAAAAATTAGAACCATATCTGACAATAAGGGAGAGGGACTGGTTAGAGAATCAGACCAGAAGCATTAAAAAAAAGAAAACGATATAAGCGACGCATATAATAATCCGACCGATATTTGTATATGATATTTATATACATTTTAGGAGGTATTTGTATGTGTACAGCAGCCACTTATAAAACGAAAGATCATTATTTTGGAAGAACTTTAGATTATGAGATATCTTATGGTGAAAGAGTAGTAGTTACGCCACGTAATTTTCCACTGGATTTTTTGAAAGTAAAGGATATGAAAAATCATTATGCAATGATTGGGGTGGCAACCGTGAAAGATGGGTATCCTCTTTATTTTGATGGAACGAATGAAGAGGGACTAAGTATGGCAGGGTTAAATTTCCCAGGGAATGCAGATTATAAGCCAGAAGAAAAGGAAATGAATAATGTGTCACCCTATGAGTTTATACCATGGATTTTAGGTCAGTGCGCCACAATTGAAGAGGCAAAAAATCTTATGTCCAATTTAAATTTGGTAAATATTTCTTTTAGCGATGATTTACCGTTGGCACCATTACATTGGATAATAAGTGATAAGGAACAATCTATTACAGTAGAGTCGGTAAAAGATGGATTGAAAGTTTATGATAATCCAGTTGGAATACTGACCAATAATCCGCCCTTTGAATCTCAGATGTTTAATTTAAATAATTATATGAATTTGTCTAAGGGAAATCCAACCAATAATTTTGCACCATCATTGGAATTAGATGTTTACAGCAGAGGTATGGGGGCAATAGGACTTCCAGGAGATTTATCATCAATGTCACGTTTTGTGAAAGCTTCATTTACGAAATTGAATTCCTGCTCAGGAGATTCAGAGTCTGAGAGCATCAGTCAGTTTTTTCACATACTGGGTTCTGTAGAACAGCAGAGAGGGTGTGTTGTTCTCGGAGAAAATAAATATGAAGTAACTATTTATACATCTTGCTGTAATGTGGATAAAGGAATTTATTATTATACAACATATGAGAATAACCAGATTACCGGTGTTGATATGCATCGGGAAGATTTAAATAGCAGCAGATTAATCACATATCCCATTGTTAATACACAACAAATCAGGATGCAGAACTAGATGTTTTTAAGCAGCCGGAAAACAAAGAGAAATGTTTTCCGGCTTCTTTTTCTTATCTTACTATAATTTTGATTTTTGCCTTTTTCTTATTATAGGTAGTAACTGTAATAACAGAAACTCCTTTTTTCAAAGCTTTCACTGTTCCGTCTGCACTGACAGATACATATTTTTTATTCGTGGATTTCCAGGTAAGCTTATAGGAAGCAGTTCCCTTAGGAAATCTGATTTTCAATTTTTTAGATTTCTTTCGTTTTAATTTTAGTACTTTCTTTGAAAAAGAAATTTTTTTAGGTGCTTTCTTTACAGTAATTTTTATTTTTTGAGTAACACCATTTGTGGATTTTATTGTTATTACAGTTTTACCTGCTTTTTTCCCTGTAACCTTTCCGTAAGCGTTCACTGTAGCAACAGATTTTCTGGAAGAAGAATAAGTTACAGACTTATTTGTTGCATTTTCAGGAAGAATCACAGGATTAAGTCGAATAGATTCCCTGACACCAATGGTATAAGTTTTTTTAACCTGAATAGATTGTACTTCTATATTTATTTTTTTGTTTGGTACGATATCAGAAGATATAACTTTACAGGTGGAAGCAATGCTGATAGGGAAAATACAATTTGTAAGTGTATTAGCTTCAATTTTGTTTCCTGTACTTCCACTTGAAAGACGAACACCTCGTTCACAATTAGAAATATTATTACTGCTGAGTGTGTTAAATGTTGCACTGCTGAATGCAACACCGTAAGCTTTTGCATTATTAATTGCGTTACCAGTTATATCTCCAGCTGAACCTTTCAAAATATAAATACCATTTGTACTGACATCGGAAATGGTGTTGCCTGTGATTTTATTTACAACTTTTCCACCATAAATATAGATACCATGGCATGTTTCTCCCGTGAGATTTTTGATTGTATTTCCCTCAATGTTCTGGTTGACTACTGAATTTGTAGAAATCAGAATGCCTGATTTTTTGCAGCCGTCAATAGTATTATTTTGGATTGTTTCAGTGGTACTTCCATTAAGATCCAATGCAAAGTTATTACAATTTTTAATTATATTATCATTAACAGAATGCAATACAGAGTTTTCTATATAAATACCATACGAATCAGAAGAAGTAATCGTATTTCCATGAATGAAACCGCCTGACCATTTGTCGGCAGTAATTG
>CANPET010000245.1 GCA_947573465.1 uncultured Eubacterium sp. | reverse complement strand
CCTTTTTCGTTTAATTTTCCAATTAATTTATTAATCTCATATTTATGAAGCATTAACTTCTTTGGTCTTAATGGGTCTTTATTAAAAATATTTCCTTTTTCATAAGGATTAATATGCATTCCATAAATGATTACTTCCCCATTGTCTACTCTCACAAAAGACTCTTTAATACTGCAATGTCCTGCACGAAGAGATTTTACTTCCGTGCCATGTAATACAATCCCAGCCTCATAAGTATCTTCTATAAAATAATCATGTCTTGCCTTTTTATTGCTGGCAATTAATTTTTCTGAAGCCATTGTTATTCCTTCCTTTCCGCCATGCACCTCTTCACCATGCCATGCACCTCGAATCCTATCTTACCATAGAAAAATCAATAGTTCTAGACAACTTATCTGCACTCTCTACTCTTATTTTTACTGGTTGTCCAAGTTTGTAAGTTTTTCTTGTACGCTCACCGGTCATAGAATAGGATGAATCATCATAGATATAATGGTCGTCTGTCATATTCGAAACATGAACAAGACCTTCTATTGTATTTGGAAGTTCTACATAAACTCCAAAGTTCGTCACACCGGAAATGATTCCTACAAACTCTTCTCCTATCTGACTTCTCATATATTCTGCTTTTTTTAGTTTTTCAGTTTCTCTCTCTGCCTCATCAGCTCTTCGCTCATAAGTACTGCAGTCCTTTGTGACCTGTGGCAGAATACTTCTGAAATGCTCTGCATGTTTATCTGACATCTTTCCATTAATACACTCTTTTATAATACGATGTATCTGTAAATCGGGATAACGTCTGATTGGTGAGGTAAAATGTGTATAATATTTTGCTGCCAGCCCGAAATGTCCCATACATTCCGGAGTATATTCTGCTCTCTTCATGGAACGAAGCGTAACCCTGCTAATCATAGCCTCTTCCGGTGTTCCCTCTATTTTTCCGAGAAGTTTCTGTATTTCTTTTGGGTGTACTTCATCTCCGGAAACCTTTAGAGAATATCCCATATTGGTAATGAATGCTGCTAATGCTTTCATTCTGTCGCTGTCCGGCTTTTCATGATTTCTGTATACAAAAGGAACCTGCTGCCAGAAAAAATATTCTGCAACTGTTTCATTTGCTGCCAGCATAAAATCTTCAATAATCTTTGTTGCTGCATTTCTGTCATATGGCCCAATAGACACAGGATATCCCTTATCGTTTAATTTAATCTTACATTCCGGAAAATCAAAATCAATTGCTCCCCTGCCATATCTCTTTTCACGAAGTATATTTGAGAGCTCCGCCATTAAATGAAACATATCCACAAACTCCTGATACTCTTTCATAGTATCTTTGTCCTTATTAGTAACAATATTATTGACTGCTGTATAGGTCATTCTTCTGTCAACATTTATCAACGTCTCTGCTACCTGATGGTCTATTATTTCACCTTTTTCATTGATTTTCATTATACAGCTTAAAGCCAGCCTGTCCTCGCCCTGATTTAAAGAACAGATACCATTGGATAACTTATGCGGTATCATAGGAATCACTCTGTCTACCAGATAAACACTGGTACCACGCTTCACTGCCTCTTTATCTAATGGAGAATTTTCTGTTACATAATGAGATACATCCGCAATATGAACACCTAATGTATATATTCCATTTTCCTTTGCCAATGTAATAGCATCATCTAAATCTTTTGCATCCTCCCCATCTATTGTTACTGTCTGCCATTCTCTGATATCCATTCGACCGGTCTTTTCTTCCTCAGGTACTTCTGTAGGAATTGAGGCTGCCTGTTCCATCACTTCTTCTGGAAACTCTGATGGTATCTCATAACTTTTTACAATAGACATAATATCAACTCCGGGATCATTCGCATGACCAAGTATCTCTGTTATTACACCTTCCGGTTTTCTATCATCAGTTCCATAACTTGTGAGTTTTACAACAACCTTATGTCCCTGTACTGCCCCCATCGTATCCTTACCTGCTACATAAATATCGCTGATAATTCTCTGATTATCAGGTAATACATAACCAAATCCCTTGTTCTGTTGAAAAAATCCTACCACTTCCCGAATCTCATGAGACAAAACTTTGACCACTTTTGCTTCTTTTCGTTTTCCTTTCTGCACAGCTTCCACAGCAATCAATACCATATCATGATGAAATGCTCCGTTTACATTGCTTTCAGGTATGAAATAGTCCTCTTCCTCTCCCTCTACCTCAACAAATCCAAACCCTTTTTCATGACTGATAAATAAACCTTCCACATATTGTTCTTTCGGAATACTGTATTTTCCCCGTTTCGTAAGCATTATCTTTCCTTCATTTACCAACTCTGACAATACAATGTCCAGCAGTTTTCTGTCTTCTTTACGAACGTTCAGAATCACTGCAAGTTCCTTAAACTTCATTGGTACATAATGCTTATCTCTCATTAACTCTAATATTATTTTTTTCTTTTCATTGATGATATCCACGTCTTTTCCCCTTTTTGTTTTCTTGTAACAGTTTTTCCAAAAAAGTCGAATATTAAACCATTACACATCATTTCACTTCATAAAAGATTCTATACATAGAAAAAAGGTGTAGAAATCTACACCTTCATCAGTTCATATTAATTGAAATCTTAATAATTTACAAAATTCATATTAAGAATAACTGAAAGTACAAAGAATAATACAACGCAAATCTTTGTAATCTTCTCTAACTTACCTTCCATTGAACGTCCCTTGTTCTTTCCCCAATATGACTCCGCTGCTCCACTGATTGCACCAGTAAGTCCAGCCTGTTTACCTTCCTGAAGTAAGATTACTACTGTAATAATAAAACTTATTATCATAAAAACTACTGTTAATATTCTTAAAATTGTCATGAGTCTACACCTCCCTCTATCTATTAAAAGAATTAT
>CANPET010000244.1 GCA_947573465.1 uncultured Eubacterium sp. | reverse complement strand
TAAAAAGCAATGTCTATCCCAAACAGTTCAAATGATTTAGGGAGATTTTCTATATTAATATGTAAATTAGGAAACTGAATGTCCATATAACTCCTCCTTGTTTTATCTACTCTACTATAATTTATCAATAACCATAAATTTATTCAACCCCAACATTGCCCCGCAAATCAAAATATGATAAACTATCCATTGGTATTACCAAAGAATGGAGGATAATAAAATGAAATTAGGTATTGTCGGTTTACCAAATGTAGGTAAAAGTACTTTATTTAATTCTTTAACAAAGGCCGGAGCTGAATCAGCTAATTACCCATTTTGTACAATTGACCCAAATGTTGGTATCGTTACAGTTCCAGATGAAAGATTAGATAAATTAACTGCTTTATATAATTCCGCGAAAACAATTCCCGCTGTAATTGAATTTGTAGATATTGCAGGACTTGTAAAGGGTGCATCAAAGGGCGAAGGTTTGGGAAACCAATTCCTTGCCAATATCCGTGAAGTTGACGCCATTGTTCATGTAGTCAGATGTTTTGAAGACACCAATGTAATTCATGTGGATGGAAGTGTTGATCCTATCAGAGATATCGAAACAATTAATCTTGAATTAATTTTCTCTGATGTGGAAATTTTAGAAAGACGTATTGCCAAAACCACCCGTGGTGCCAGAAACGATAAAACTCTTGCAAAAGAATTGGCTTTTCAGGAAAAAATCAAGAAATATCTGGAAGATGGAAACCTTGCTATCAAATATGAGCTGGAAGATGAAGATGAAATTGCCTGGATGGCTGAATACAATCTCTTAACTGCCAAACCAGTCATCTTTGCAGCCAATGTTGCAGAAGATGATTTAGCAGATGATGGAAATTCCAACAATCATGTTGCCGCTGTCAGAACTTTTGCAAAAGAGAACAACTGTGAGGTTTTCGTAATCAGTGCAGAAATTGAACAGGAAATCGCCCAGTTAGATGATGATGAAAAACAGATGTTTTTAGAAGATTTAGGAATCAGTCAGTCTGGTCTTGATAAATTAATTAAAGCCAGCTATTCCCTTCTCGGACTGATTAGTTATTTAACTTCCGGAGAAGATGAAACAAGAGCTTGGACAATCAAAGAAGGAACCAAAGCTCCACAGGCTGCCGGAAAAATTCATACCGACTTTGAACGCGGATTTATCTGCGCTGAAGTTGTTGCATATGAAGACCTAATGAAATGTGGCTCTATGAAAGATGCCAAAGAAGCCGGTCTCGTAGGTCTGCAGGGAAAAGAATATATCGTAAAAGACGGTGATGTGATTACCTTCAGGTTCAACGTGTAATAGCATTGAGCCATGTTAAAATAAAAAAGAGAAGACTTGTCGAAAGATTGCTTTCGTAAAAGTCTTCTCTTTTTTATTTTAATACGGCGAACGCCGTACATTCGGGTATTTTTGTGCTAGCACAAAAATACCCGAATGAAACATGGCTCATAGTCATAGCACGCTTTTAATTATGACCCAAATGTTTCAATCAATAATTCCCATGTTCCATATCGCTTTCCTCCCACACGACGAATGTATCCTTTCTTTTGTAACGATGCCATAATTCTTTTAATAGTACGCAATGATTTTCCTGTCCTATCTGCTAAATCTTTTTGCGTAATTTCAGGCTCATCAACAATTAATTTAAGTATTGCAATTTCTTCTAAAGTACATTTCAAAGTGTCATTTTGACACTTTTGTTTTTTTAAAATGACACTTTGGGATTCTTTAACATACTGTTCATCTGCATAATCCACATGCATACAACGATTTTTCAATTCATAATTTGTTCCCATTAATAGATTATCAAAAAACATCTCTAAATATTTTGTGGTAGCGTGAATTCCATTTTTCAAATCGTTATAATTCGCTCTCACCAAAGCATTACGAAAATACCATGAATGCATTTTAAATGCATCATTATCAACTTCCAACCCAAACGTTCTCATATATTTAATCATAAAGACGGCTGTCGCTCTTGTATTCCCTTCACAAAATGGGTGAATCTGCCATATATCAGATGCAAATTTTACGAGATGACTTATGGATTCCTTCAAAGACAGTCCTTCATATGAGAATTGCTTTTCGTTATTAAAATCATACTCTAAAGTGTCTTTTATACTGTTCCAAGCTGCATAAATAACAGTATCACCCCTGAGAATCCATTCTTTCTTTGTAATATTATAAGTTCTTATTTGTCCTGCATGCTCAAATATCCCTTCGAAAAGCCGATAATGAATATTTACCCATTCCACTGGTGAAAACTGAAATGTTTTCTCTCCAAGAAGTTTTGTAATTCTTGTAGAAACTATATCTGCTTCTTTTGTTTCGCTTTCAAAGTCAATCCGTTCAGTCCGTTCCTCATAATAACTTTGTATTCTATTTTGAGCCTCCTCAATGCTAATTCTTCCTTCTATATGCTTTTTTGCAGTATCTAACAGATATTCAGACGTATTTAACCCATCTACTTGCTGCAGTCCAATAGCAATCTGCCATGCCTCACTCTTCTCTGTTTGTTCCGGCTCACCCTGCCTGATATATTCTTCCAGTTCAAACTGCCATCTTTTTTCTTCAGACATCCTTTGCCTCTCCTAACACTTCACTCAAAACTCCTTAAATCTTCTCACATTCTCTTCCACATCACCTTTATATACGGCAGATCCTGCGACAATCACATCTGCTCCTGCTTCTATTGGAACTGATACATTATCTAATGTTACTCCGCCATCTACCTGAATTAATAAGTCAAGTCCCTTTTCATTGGCAGCTTCTCGAACTACTTTTACTTTTTCAGTACATTCGTCTATGTAGGACTGTCCACCAAATCCCGGATGCACCGTCATAATCAATATCATTTCCACATCTTCAATATATGGAAGTATTTCCGCTACATCTGTTTC
>CANPET010000243.1 GCA_947573465.1 uncultured Eubacterium sp. | reverse complement strand
CATGCGTATACTGCTTTTTCCTTAATATCTTAAATAACCCCATCACTCTTCCTTTCCGTACTAATATCCATATTTTTTAAAAATGATTATATCATCTTTCTTCTCAAATCTACAAATCCCAATTTTCCCTCTACTGATACTGACTATTGTACAAATTATAATAAAATCCCTTCTGTTCCAGCAGCTCCTCATGGCTGCCCTGTTCAATAATTTTTCCTGCATTCATTACCAGAATAGTATCAGCCTCTTTAATTGTAGAAAGTCTATGGGCTACAATAAACGTCGTACGTCCCTGCATCATCTTATTAAATGCACGCTGTATCCGTATTTCCGTACGTGTATCAATGGATGACGTTGCCTCATCTAATATCAGCATCGGTGGAAGATTTAGCATAACTCTGGCAATGCACAATAACTGCTTTTGTCCCTGAGATAGGTTTCCACCATCTTCTCCGATTACCGTGTCATATCCTTTCGGCAAACGCTTAATAAAGCCATGTGCATGACTCTGCTTGGCTGCCTCTATAATTTCTTCTCTGGAGGCATCAGGATTTGCCATGGCAATATTCTCTGCTACCGTTGCATTTCGAAGCCATGTTTCCTGGAGTACCATACCATAAGACTCCCTGAGGCTTTTCCTTGTAATCTCCTTAATATTTTTATTATCAACCTTGATTTCTCCTGTATTCACATCATAAAAACGCATCAGAAGATTAATAATCGTAGTTTTTCCACAACCGGTAGGACCTACAATCGCCACTCGCTGACCTGGTTTGATATGAAGATTTAAATCCTTGATTAATTCTCTCTCCGGCTCATAAGAAAAACTAACATCACATATATCTACTTTACCGGAAACATTTGTTAAAACAGTATCTTCCCTTTCTGGAATATCGACTACCGGCTCCTCATCTATTACTGAAAATACTCTGGCGCTACAAGCCAGCGCGTTCTGCAATTCCGTAACAACTCCTGATATTTCATTAAATGGCTTTGTGTACTGATTTGCATAACTTAATACAGTCATCAACCCACCTACCGTAATTCCACCTGTAATAATTGCTTCAAGTCCTCCACTAATAGCAACACCTGCATATACAATATTATTTACAAAACGAGTACTTGGATTGGTAATGGATGAGAAAAAAGTTGCCTTAACATTAATCTCACTTAATCTATCATTGGTATCATCAAAAGCTGTCAGCATGTTCTTTTCCTGTCCAAAAGCTTTTACTACCTTGATTCCACCAAACACTTCATCAACGATTCCTGTCTGTTCCCCACGAATCTCTGACTGTTTCCGAAACATATAATACGTTCTTTTGGCAATAAAACCAGCTACGAAAAAAGAAACCGGTGTAATACAAATCACAACCAATGCTATCTTCCAATCAATCTGTATCATAAATACTAAAGTAAATAATATGGTAATGACACCGGTAAACAGATTTGAAAATCCCATTAAAAGTCCGTCTGCCAACTGGTCTACATCTGTAATTACATTATTTACAATATCACCACTGGAACGGGAATCAATGTATCCTACTGGAAGTTTTTGAATCTTTGCAAATACTTCCTGTCTAATATCACGAATAACATTAAAAGTAATACGATTATTGCAAAGTCCCATAATCCACCAAGCTGCTGCTGCAACTAATGTTGATACAAGTATTTCGCTAATAACTCCCTCTAATCCGTCAAAATTTACCTTTCCCAAAACCAATTAATCTTGGAATATGCAATGACAATACTACATATATAGAAGCAAAAATTACAGATGCTGCAATCATGTACCAATATTTTCTAATTCGTTTAACCAGCTCTTTCAGGGCTGATTTTTGTGAAATAATATTTTTCATTTATCTGCCCTCCTTTGCTGTCTGGTTAAACTGCGACTGATATATCTCTCTGTAAACATCACAATCTTGTAATAATGTTTCATGAGTACCTAAACCAACTACCTGTCCATCATCCAATACAATAATCTGATCTGCATGCATAATAGAAGAAGTTCTCTGAGATACAACAAAAGTAGTAACACCTTTCATCTCTTTAATTTCAGCTCTAAGCCTTGCATCTGTTGCAAAATCTAATGCGGAAGAACTGTCATCTAATATCAGGATCTCCGGTTTTCGAACCAATGCTCTGGCAATAGCAAGTCGTTGTTTCTGTCCACCTGAGAAATTTCTTCCAGCCTGTGCGACCTCTGTATCTAATCCATTTTCTTTTTCCATAACAAAATCATAGCTCTGGGATTTCTTCAATGCATCAATCAAATCCTCTTCTGTAGCTTCGCTATTTCCCCATAAGAGATTGCTTCGAATTGTTCCTTTAAACAAAAGAGATTTCTGTGGCACAACACCAATCTTTTCTCTCAGTGCTGACTTCTTAAATTCCTTAATATCAGAACCTTCTATTCTGACCACGCCTTCTGTGGCATTATAAAAACCTGGTATCATATTAACCAAAGTCGTTTTTCCACAACCGGTTCCTCCTATTACACCAATCGTCTCACCTGCATTTACTTTTAGATTCACATTCTCAATAGAATTTTCTCCTGCTCCTTCATACTTCAGTGAAACATTATCAAATTCAACCTTAACTGCTTTATTAATACCATCTGCTAATGTACCCTTGTCTGAATCTGCCGGTATTGCAAATATATCATTAACACGTCTGGCACAGGCAAATGCCTTGGTCAGATTAATAATCAGACTAGCCAGTTTAATTAACTCTACCAGAATCTGGGACATATAATTTACTAAAGCCACAACCTGCCCTTGTGTCATAGAGCCTGTCTGAACTCGCTGTCCGCCAACCCAGAGAATTGCAATAATTGCAAAATTCACCACAATATAAGTTGCAGGATTCATCAATGTGGAAATTCTGCCAACAAAAATCTGAAATTTATTTAAAATTTCATTTTCTTCATT
>CANPET010000242.1 GCA_947573465.1 uncultured Eubacterium sp. | reverse complement strand
CTTTACAAAAAACCATTTAAAAGCACGAATCTTATAGTATATGGTCACAACATGGGACGATATACAGACATCATGTTTTCATCTTTAATGCAATATAAAAAACAAGGGTATTGCGATAAACATAAGTATATTCATCTTTATGTGAAAGGTATGGAAAAAAAACAGATATTTCGAATTGTAAGTGTTATGGAAGTTCAAAGTTCATCAGAGGCTTATAAGGTAAATTTTCATAAAGATGAATATATGAATTGGAGACAAAGTATAACAGATAAATCTATTGTAGATTGTGGACAGGATAATTTAAATGTTGAGGAACAGATGTTGACATTATCCACATGTACATACAGTAGTAATAGATTGGTTTTACATTGTGTTCCAAATTAGAAGTAAAACACATTATTAAAAGCGGCAATTTATTATGTCGCTTTTAATCTGTAATGATGTTTATAGAAAATAGAACAGAAAAACTATGCTTATGAAAGCACTCCATTTTGACGTAAACACACTAACTTATTAAAAAAAGAGGAGAATTAAATCATGAGAAAACAAATTTTAAAAGTCGGTGCTATTGCTGTAGCTTTAGTACTGACAACAAGCACATTATTGCCGGTAATGGCAAAAACGGGATATTCCACAGGGGATGCCAACAACTCAGAGGCAGTCATTGATGCATTAAATAATGCAGACATTATTGACTATTCTAAAAAAGGTTCATTTACAATTAGAAAGTATGATATGACTGCAGCGTCAGAAATTGGGAAGTTGTCAGCAATTGATACAGAAAATACGGATTTTTCAAGTGGTGAGCAGAATACTGCTGTAGAGGAAGCATTTGAAAAGTATGAAGTGAAGGGCGTTGAATTTACATACGTAAATGTAGGTAAGATTGAAACGTCATCCAAAATTGTAGATGGAAAGAATCAGACGAAAGTTGTTTATGAAATTGATTCCGAACTTCGTGAAATTTTAGGACTGACAGACACAGAGCCGGAGGATATGACAGCAGATAATGAAAAGAATAAATGTGATGAAGATAAATATCATTATACTGCATCTGTGCTTGAACAGGCACTGAAAGATACAAATGCACAAGGAGTAGTATCAAAAGACAAATTAGAGGATTATGCTGTTAAGCATGGAACAGCAACGGAACTGACAGACAAAGATGGTCTGACAAAAGCTGAGAATCTGGACTTAGGTCTTTATCTTATTGTGGAAACAAAAGTTCCTGAACAGGTTACATCAACAGTTGACCCTTGGTTAATCTCTGTACCAATGACTCATGCTGATGGCAGTAGCTGGTTTTATGACTTATATGTATATCCTAAGAATCAATCCGGCAATCCTACATTAGAGAAGTTAGTAAGAAATGCTACAGGACAGAATGCTACAGACGGTTCAACTACTGTACAGGGAACAGAATATTTAGTATCTGAATATGCAAAGAATGACGAGTTTGTTGCAAATAGAAGTGAATATTCATATGATTGTTCAACAACAGCGTCTGAGGGAGATATTCTTGATTATATTCTTGTTTCAAAGCTGCCGCATATTACATCAAAGTCTACATACCTTACAAAATATACTTTTGCAGATACATTATCAAAAGGTATTTCATATAATGCAGAAAGCGTACAGATTGCATTCTACACATCTGATCCTGAAACATGGGCAAATGATGTAAAAGCTCATGAACCGGGTTCAGAAGTAGGTAATGTAAAAACTTATGATGCAGATGTAAATGGAGAAGATGCAAAATCAGCATCGGTAAATGACTTGTCAAAAGCTGCAGCAATCTGGAATGTTTCATCTGAAAACAAAAAAGCTACAATCAAGACAAAAGAAACAGCCGATGGTAACTCAACACTTACAGTCGAATTAACAGCAGAAGGTTTAAAAGAAGTAAACACAAAATATAGTGACTACTATATGGTTGTTTACTATCAGGCAAAAGTGAATTCAGATGCCGAAGTAGTTCTTGGTGATGCAGGTAATCCTAATGATGTACAGCTTACATGGGAAAGAACATCTACAGGATTTTATGACACATTAGAAGATAAGGCTGTCGTATTTACTTACGGAATTGATGCCACTAAGACATTTTCGGATAATGCTGGAAATTTTGATAATGTAGAGTTCACTTTATACAATACATCAGATGGATATTATGTAGTATCAGATAAGTCTGAAACTGTTGGAGATAATAAAGTATATTATGTGACAGGAAAAACAGATGATGAAAGTAAAGCAACACACTTTATTCCAAATGCAGGAGGAAAGATGCTTGTATATGGAATTGAAGGAGATGATTATACTTTAACAGAGGTTAAAACTGATAATAAATATCAGCTGTTAAAAGACCCTGTTGTGATTAATATTAAAACAGCGACTCAGGACATTCAGTCAGCAGTTGCAGGCTGGGATGGAATGACACTGAATGATGCAGACAGATTAAATACCACATCAGGTGAAGGCAGACCGGCAGGTAAAATAGCAATGGCAGAAGGAAATGTTGTAAGTGCTACTGCTACAGTGGATGAACAGGATGTAAATCTTGGTAAACATGGTTCTTCTGAAAATGCAGTTGTTGGATTAAGCATTCTAAATTCTAAAAGCTGGTTCCTTCCACAGACAGGTGGAAACGGATTCAGATTTCTTCCTATTTTCGGAATGATTGTTGCAGTTACAGGTATTTCAGTAATTGTAATAAAAAGAAGAAAAAAAGTATCTGAACAAAATTAAAACAAAATGATGATGCAGGGAGCATATGCTCCCTGTATGTATCATTGAAGCGTTTAATGAAGATTTTTTAATTGGTAAGCAGAAATGAAACAGGTAAAACAGGTTATATTATATAAGATTCTCCCGGTATTTATTATCATCACAGGACTTCTGATCGCTGCCTATCCATGGATAAGTGACTATGTATATAAAGATAGGACTTCA
>CANPET010000241.1 GCA_947573465.1 uncultured Eubacterium sp. | reverse complement strand
AGTCTTATGTTTATTTTGTACATTCCTATTACTTAAAGGCAAGAGAAGAACAGATTGTAAAGGCAAAAACAGATTATGTAGTAGATATCCATGCATCTGTTGAAAAGGATAATGTATTTGCATGTCAGTTTCATCCGGAGAAGAGTGGAGATGTAGGACTTAAGATATTAAAAAATTTTGCTGGAATCTAATAAGTAATAAAGATGTTTATATGATTGGATTATGTAGAGATTGGAGAAATAAATGCATACGAAAAGAATTATTCCGTGCTTGGATATAAATAATAACAGAGTTGTAAAAGGAACGAATTTTGTGAATTTGAGAGATGCAGGCGACCCGGTAGAAGTCGCAAAGGCATATAATAAAGCAGGTGCAGACGAACTTGTTTTTTTGGATATTACGGCATCTTCAGACCATAGAGCAACAGTAGTAGATTTAGTCAGAAAGGTGGCTGAACAGGTTTTTATACCATTTACAGTTGGCGGTGGAATCCGTACTGTAGATGATTTTAAGGCATTGTTACGTGAAGGTGCTGACAAGATCAGCATTAATTCTTCGGCAATCATGAATCCGAATTTAATCAGCGAGGCGGCAGATAAGTTTGGGAGCCAGTGTGTGGTTGTAGCGATTGATGCCAAAAGGCGAGAAGATGGAAGTGGCTGGAATATTTATAAAAACGGTGGTCGTGTTGATATGGGAATTGATGCCGTGGAATGGGCGATGAAAGCCAATCAGTTAGGTGCCGGAGAAATACTTCTTACCAGTATGGATTGCGATGGTGTGAAGCAGGGATATGATTTAGAACTTACAAAGACTATTGCGGAGAATGTTTCTATTCCTGTGATTGCATCAGGAGGTGCAGGAAGCAGAGAACATTTTTATGATGCCCTTACAGAAGGAAAGGCAGATGCAGCCCTTGCAGCATCTTTGTTTCATTATAAAGAGTTAGAAATTATGGATTTAAAGCATTATTTAGATAATAAAGGTGTGGCAGTCAGAATATAAAAACGTGGAAGAGAAGAAAACTTAACTATGAGTTTTGTGAAGAAGAGTACGAGAGAGAGTTTATGAAATATTATTTTATAGTGAATCCCAATAGTGGAAAGGTTAATAAGGGGAAGATTGAAAACAATATTAGAACGGCTTGTATTAAAAGGGAAATACCTTATGAAATTATCTACACAAAAAAAGCAGGAGATGCAAAAGGATTAGCTAGGAAGATTCCGGATGAAGAATGTGTAGTTTTTTCTGTAGGAGGAGATGGCAATTTAAATGAAGTATTAAATGGCGTGATTACATCAGAACATAAGATATTGGGAAATATTCCGGCAGGTAGTGGAAATGATTTTGATAAAACTTTAAAAGAACATATATCAGGAATAGCATGTGTTGATGTTGGTCGTATTAATAATCGGTTTTTTGTCAATGTGGCATGCTTAGGATTGGATGCTGATGTGGCAAATAATTTACATAAGGTTAGAAATAAAAAATGGATTCCGGTAGGTCAGAGATATAATGCCAGTTTGGTTTATACATATTTTAAGTATAAGTTTAAAAAATTAAAGATTACCATGGGCGAGACTCAGGTTGAAAACGAGTGTACGATATTAGCAATAGGAAATGGTCAGTATTACGGCGGTGGTTTTCGGATTGCTCCCCATGCATTGTTAGATGATGGTATGTTTGACATTTATTTTGTGGAAAGAATGCCAAAGCCGAAAATGATTCCTGTTTTGCTGAAACTACTGAAAGCAAAACACGAAAGTTCACCATATGTAAAAAGATATACAGAGAAAAAACTTATTGTGGATTCAGAAGAACTTTGTACTTTTAATGTAGATGGAGAAACAATGAGATCCAACCATTTTGAGATTGAAATTTTGCCAAATGCTTTAAAAGTATTTAATGACAGAAACTTTATTGAGGAGATTATTTATGGGAATGATTGATAATGACTGGGTGGAGCCACTGAATGTTGAATTTAGAAAACCATACTATAGAGACTTATACAATTTTGTTCGGGAGGAATATAGCAAAACAGTAATATACCCACCGGCAGATGATATATTTAATGCATTTCATTTTACACCATTAAAAGATGTAAAAGTATTATTGTTAGGACAAGACCCTTATCATAACGTAAATCAGGCACATGGATTGTCTTTTTCTGTTTTGCCGGGGAATGACACCCCACCATCTCTTGTGAATATTTATCAGGAGTTGCATGATGATTTAGGGTGTGATATACCGAATAATGGGTATTTAAAAAAGTGGGCAGATCAAGGTGTATTATTGTTGAATACCGTTCTGACTGTCCGTGCCCATCAGGCAAATTCTCATCAGGGACATGGTTGGGAGCAGTTTACAGATGCAGTGATTCAGGCAGTAAATGCACAGGACAGACCGATTGTGTATTTCTTGTGGGGCAGTCCTGCCAGAAAGAAGAAGTCCATGCTTACGAATCCAAAGCATCTGATACTGGAAGCGCCACATCCAAGCCCATTGTCGGCATATAGAGGATTCTTTGGATGCAAACATTTCAGTAAGGCAAATGAGTTTTTGAAAGCAAATGGTGTAGATCCAATAGATTGGCAGATAGAGAATATATAAAAAATGAAGGAGTAATGTATGGGAATATATCTTAATCCGGGAATAGATAATTTTGTTTTATCCGTGAATGATGATATTTATGTTGATAAGACAGATATTATTCATTACACAAATGACAGAATTGGAAAGAGAAGAAGATATTTATGTGTTAGCAGACCACGTCGTTTTGGGAAATCCATGACGGCTGAAATGTTATGCGCATATTATAGTAGAAATGTAGATTCCAAACCATTGTTTCAGGATTATAAGATTGCAGAAACTCCTGATTTTGAGGAATATGTTAATAGATATGATGTTATTTCAATTAATATGGCAGACATATGGGGAAGAACCTTT
>CANPET010000240.1 GCA_947573465.1 uncultured Eubacterium sp. | reverse complement strand
CTTACTGGTATTATGAATAAGACTGGTTGTACAGTGGTATTTATTAATCAGTTAAGAGAAAAGATTGGTGTAATGTTTGGAAATCCTGAAACAACTACAGGTGGACGTGCATTGAAGTTCTATGCATCAGTTAGACTTGATGTAAGAAGAGTAGAGACACTCAAGACTGGAGGAGAAATGGTCGGAAACAGAGCCAGAGTGAAGGTTGTTAAAAATAAAGTGGCACCACCTTTTAAAGAGGCAGAATTTGATATTATGTTTGGCAAAGGTATTTCAAAAGAAGGAGATATTCTTGATCTGGCGGCAAACTGCGGAGTAGTGATTAAGAGTGGTTCATGGTATGCTTACAATGGTGAGAAAATTGGTCAGGGTCGTGAAAATGCAAAAAAATATTTCATGGAAAATCCAACAATTATGGAAGAGGTAGATGAAAAAGTCAGAGCATTTTATATGCCGGATGAAGAGCAGAACGAAGATGAAATTGTAGCACCGATAAAGGAATAGTATGTATACAGTAATTAAACTTGAACCAAAAGGTAATAGATGGCATGTTTATCTTGACAATGATATTGATTTTTTACTTTATAAGAGTGAAGTAAGAAAGCTAAATTTGGTACAAGATGCACGGATTGAAGAAAAACAATATGAAATAATTGTTGATACATTGTATAAAAGAGCCCGGGAAAGGGCTCTTTATATTCTGGATGATGCTTATAAAACAAAGAAGCAAATTATAGACAAATTAAAAGCCGGATGCTATCCGGAGTTTATTATTGATAAAGTTGTTGGGTATTTAGTAGAGTATGATTTAATAAATGATGATAGATATGCTTCTATGTATATAGATTTTAAAGCATCTTCGAAATCAAAGAGACAGATTGTACAGGATTTATATTTGAAAGGCTTGTCAAAAGAGACAATTGATTCAGCTTTTGAGAATAATGACTTTTCAGAAGAGGATTCTTTGAAAAAGATTATAGAAAAAAGAAAATGCAGATACGACTTAACGAATCAAAAAGATATTGAAAAGTTTTACAGATATTTAATAGGGAAAGGATACCCCTATCATGAAGTAAAAAGAGTGTTATCTCTGTATAATATTTAATACAATATCTTTGATATTCAGTGCGAGAATAACACTAGATATTGTAAAATAAAAATATTATTACGACGTGCTCTGCTTGACATAACTTTGTTAATCAAGTAAAATATAAATGTTGTATTGAACAATGAAAATTTAATAAGGAGGTGCTCCTGTGAGTGATACTACTTGGATTATCGTATGTGTTGTGATAGGACTCGTAGTTGCTTTGGTTTCTGCTTTTGTAACAATAGCTGTTAGAAAAGGTATTGTTGAAAAGAAGATTGGCTCAGCAGAAGGAAAGGCTCGTGAGATTATTGACGAGGCTATCAAAACTGCTGAAACAAAAAAGAAAGAAGCTCTTTTAGAGGCAAAAGAAGAAAATCTTAAGACAAAGAATGAGCTTGATAAAGAAATCAAGGAACGTAGAGCTGAAGTACAACGTTATGAGAAACGTGTTCTTAACAAGGAAGAGGCAGTAGAAAAGAAGTCGGATTCTCTTGATAAGAAAGAACATAGTCTGAAAGTCAAAGAAGACGAATTGGCGCAGGCTAAAATAAAGGTAGATAACTTAAGTGAACAGCGTGTACAGGAACTTGAAAGAATCTCTGGATTAACCTCCGAACAGGCAAAAGAATATTTATTAAAAACTGTTGAAGAAGAAATTAAAATTGAAACTGCAAAATTGGTTAAAGAATTAGAAAATCAGGCTAAAGAAGATGCTGATAAAAAAGCAAAAGAATTAGTGGTAAATGCGATTCAGAAATGTGCTACAGATCACGTTTCTGAAACAACAATTTCCGTAGTTTCATTACCTAATGATGAAATGAAAGGTCGAATAATTGGTAGAGAGGGAAGAAATATTAGAACTCTTGAATCACTTACAGGTGTAGATTTGATTATTGATGATACACCGGAAGCAGTTGTTTTATCTGGATTTGATCCGATTAGGAGAGAAGTGGCACGTATTGCCCTTGAAAAACTGGTAGTTGATGGACGTATTCAGCCAACCAGAATTGAAGAAATGGTTCATAAAGCTCAAAAAGAAGTAGAAACGATGATTCGAGAAGAAGGAGAGTCTGCAACACTAGAAGTTGGAGTACATGGAATTCATCCTGAATTGATTAAGCTTTTAGGTAAGATGAAGTTTAGAACAAGTTATGGACAAAATGCTTTAAAGCACTCAATTGAGGTGGCGCATTTGTCAGGGCTGTTAGCAGCGGAACTTGGTTTAGATGTAAGAGTTGCCAAAAGAGCAGGTCTTTTACATGATATTGGTAAGGCTGTTGACCACGAAATGGAAGGAACACATATACAGTTAGGTGTTGATTTATGTAGAAAGTACAAAGAATCAGCGACAGTTATCAATGCTGTTGAGGCACATCATGGTGATGTTGAGCCGCAAACTTTAATTGCATGTATTGTTCAGGCTTCTGATGCTATTTCAGCAGCAAGACCAGGTGCAAGACGTGAAACATTAGAAACATATACAAACAGATTAAAACAGTTAGAAGATATTACAAACTCATATGAGGGTGTTGATAAATCTTTTGCTATTCAGGCAGGTAGAGAGGTTCGAGTTATGGTTATCCCAGAAAAGGTTACAGATGCCGATATGGTATTAATGGCTAGAGAGATATCTAAGCAGATTGAAACTGAGTTAGAATATCCAGGTCAGATTAAAGTAAATATAGTAAGGGAATCAAGAGCCATAGATTACGCAAAATAAATATCTACAATATGCAATAAACAATGCATAAAAAAGAGACATAGCATTAAAATTATGAAAATAAATTTTTGTTATGTCTCTTTTTATATACTATACTTTGCTTATTGGACATATTTAATGAATGTGTTATACTTGAAAAGATTGGAGGAGTA
>CANPET010000239.1 GCA_947573465.1 uncultured Eubacterium sp. | reverse complement strand
TCGTCCATTATTGTTCTCCTTCTCACTCTAACTTCCTAAATAGTTTGGCTGAATGAGATTTATTTTATTCATAAAAGTCAAAAAGATGTAACTGCTTGGTTACATCTTTTTGACTTTTTCATAGGACAAATGTCCTCCAAACAAATCCAAGGCACTTCCTATTGTATAATCTATTTTTCCATGACAGAGTTCTTTAAATTTCTCTATATTATCCAAAGAAGCAATTCCCCCTGCATAAGTAATCTTTAATTTATCAAAATCAGATAATATTTCTATGAGCTCTTTTTCCATGCCGCTTCCAGTTCCTTCCACATCAACACCATGAATTAAAAATTCATCACAATATTCTGATAGTTTGTTAAGCAGTTCTATACTAACTTTTTCTTCTGTGAATTTCTGCCATCTATCGGTAACAATATAATATTCTCCCTGCTTTTTTCTACAACTTAAATCAAGAACAATGTGCTCTTTTCCTACAGCGTCTACCAGTTTTTTAAGATTCTCATAATTTATTTTTCCGTCTTTAAATACAAAGGATGTAACAATCACATGGGAAGCTCCTGTCTCAATCCACTGTGCAGCGTTCTTATCATTGACCCCTCCACCAATCTGCATCCCTCCCGGATACGCTTTTAATGCCTCTATCGCCTGCCTCTTTGTCTCGTCAAAATATTCTGAATCTACAGAATTTAATATAATAATATGCCCACCAGTTAATTTATCCTCTTTATAAAGATTAGCAAATTCTGCTGCACTTTTTCCAGACACAAAGTTTTCTTTTGCCTGATTCCCTTCGTCTTTCAGGCTTCCTCCAACTAACTGTTTTACTTTTCCATTATGTATATCAATGCATGGTCTGAATTTCATTTTTCTGCTCCTAATTGCTTTTATCTTTCACTATCATATATCATATTCTTATTTTTAGCAAATAGACATAGCTGTTAGGTAGCCTTTGTTGTAATGAAAAGTATATTATTGTATACTAAATATAATTGTGATTTTTAAAATATCACACAATCATACAAAGAAAGGACGAAAAAATATGTTAAAAGCTGAAAATCTAAAAAAAGAATTTGTCCGATACAACTCAAAAAAGAAAAAGGAAAAGTTCTTTGCCAACAAAGGTATTTCTTTTACTGCCGATGAGGGAGAAATTCTAGGAATTTTAGGACCAAATGGTGCAGGAAAAACAACACTTCTCAGAATGATTGGAGGTATTCTTGAACCAACCGAAGGCACCATCAACATTGATGGACTCAATTATAAAAATAATGCATTAGAAATCAAAAAGAATATTGCCTATTTATCAGGAAATACAAAAATCTACAACTCAATTTCTACCTATGAATTATTAAAAATGTGTTGTGATTTTTATGATGTTGACAAGCAACTCATCGAAGAACGCATTACAGAAATTTCTGATATTTTAAATATGAAAGACTTTTTGCATCAGAAAATTGAAAGTTTATCAACCGGTCAGACCCAAAGAGTTAATATTGCCAGATGTATGGTACACAATCCTAAATACTACATTTTAGATGAGGCAACCAGTGGTCTTGACATTATTTCCAGCCAGATTATTTTGGACTTTATTAAGGAGGAAAAGAAAAAAGGAAAAACCATTCTATATTCTACCCATTATATGGAAGAGGCCGAAAATATCTGTGACAATGTAGTTATGATTAATCAAGGAAATGTTATCAAAACCGGAACTCCGGAACAAATAAAAAAAGATACTGAAACGACAAATTTGCGTGATGCATTTTTTGCTTTGATTGGAGGTGTTTCTGATGAACAATAAAATTAAAAGTATTCTAAAAAAAGAACTCCGGGAAATGTTCCGGGATAAAAAATCTCTTTCTATGATGCTTCTGACTCCGATTATGATTCCTTTAATGATTCTTGGAATGTCTGCATTATTTGAATCTCAAGTAAATACGCCGGTAGACGATTATAATCGTATTGGTTTTAATTACGAAATGAACAACGTTGAAGAGAATCTTGCTGCTTCCATGGATATTAAAATTGTTCACGGAAATACCAATGATTTAAAGGAAAAGTATTCTAAAGAAGAAATTGATTTATATGTTACAAAAGACGGAAATACATATACTATCAACGGTGATGATAATGACACTACTTCAAGAGCATCTGCTCTTGTAAATTCCTTCTTTACAGCATATAAAGAATCTTTACAAAACAATTATCTGAAAAAAAATAAAATCAAACCGAATGATGTAATCAATATTATAACTGTAAAAGAGAATATTTCCACAGAACAGAACTTCTTTGGAAATTATATAACTAATTACTCATTTTTATTTATTATCATGGCAATCGCAATCTCTGCAATGTATCCTGCTACTGATACAACTGCCGGTGAGAAAGAGCGTGGTACATTGGAAACTCTTCTGACATTCCCAATAAAAAGCAGGGATATTATTGTTGGAAAATATCTTAGTGTGACATTTTCTTCCATATTAACCGGAATATTCAGTTTAATTTTAACTGTTGTTGCTCTGTTAGCAGCCAACAATATGTTTGAAATTTATAAAGATGCTGATTTAATGATGTCTCCAACAGGAATCGTTTTTGCTACCATTGTAATTATTGCATATTCATTCCTGATTAGCGGATTAAATATTGCAGTGGCAAGCAAATGTAAAACATTTAAAGAAGCACAAAGTGCTCTCACCCCTGTTATGTTTATTTCATTTTTCCCTGGTATGATTGCATTTTTAATTAATCTGAAAACCAGTGCATTACTGTCGCTGATACCATTTTTAAACTATACTCTGATTTTTACAGACATTACAAACGGAAATGTAAATTATACCAATATCTTCCTGATGCTGCTTTCTACGATTGCAATTATCATTGTAGTACTTGGTATTATTATCAGACAGTATAAATCAGAAAAAATACTCTTTACAAATTAAGTATAAAAATTAACTATTTACAATATATT
>CANPET010000238.1 GCA_947573465.1 uncultured Eubacterium sp. | reverse complement strand
CTAAAATGTAGTCGTAAAAGATTGTTTATTGGAGGTCATATGAGAAACATAAAGTATGGAATAATAACTGTATTTATTATTTTTTTAATAATCTATATAGCAATTTGGTATAAGGATAAGACAAATATAGACAGTACAATACCTGTCATACAGATGAGTGATAATCAGATAGAAGTATCAGTAAAAGATAAAGATGCCCTCCTAAATGGGGTTATTGCAAAGGATGAGAAAGATGGAGACATTACAAGTAAAATTGTTGTGGAGTCTATTTCTAAATTTGTTGATAAGAAGGAGCATATTTGTAATGTAACATATGCGGTGTCTAATTCAGGTGGACATGTTGCAAAGGCAACTAGAAAAGTAAAATTTATTGATTACACATCACCAAGATTTATATTAAAGAAACCATTATGTCTTGAAACAGGCTCAGATACAAATGTAAAGGATATTATTGGGGCAAAAGACATTATTGATGGGGACATTAGTAATAAAGTGAAGATATTATCGCGTGGTATTTCAACGAATACTTCCGGTGATAATACAGTTACCGCTCAGGTGACGAATAGTCTGGGTGATACTGTGAAATTAAAAGCAACAGTTATTATAAAACAGGATAATAATATTAGTCCTACGATTGAGTTAAAGAAAAATATTGAGTATATTAAAAAAGGTGCTGAGTTTGATGCAAAAAGTTTTATAAAATCTGTTGAAGATATTGACGGAAAGAGCATGGATATTGGCAGCGTTAAAATAAAAAGTTCTTCTGTAAAGACGGATAAGGCAGGATGTTATACAGTAGAGTATAGCGTTGTTGACCATGATGGAAATGAAGGAACAGCCTATTTAACTGTTATGGTGGAGGAATAGTCATGAAAAAGGGAATTAATTTACGTAATATTGATTTATTTAGTCTGTTAAGAGATTTAATAAGAGGGTTCTGGATCGTGATAATAGTGACCGTGCTGGGCACTATTATCACGTATGCTTATATAAAATCCAGTTTTGTTCCTCAGTATACCAGTTCCGCTATATATGTTGTAACACCAAAGCAAAGTTCAGGATATGTCTATACAAATAAACGCCTGGCACAGAGTGTGATTACAGTTTTTCAAAATTTATTAAATTCAGATATTATGAAAAACAGGATAAAGAGTGACCTGCATTTAAAAAAATTGGATATAGTAATGTCTGTTTCATTAATAGAGGAAACGAACCTAATGAAAGTATCGGTAACAACTGGTGACCCTATTATTTCTTTTCAGGCTATTCAGGTAATTATGGATAATTATTCTGAATTATCAGGATATCTGACTTCAGATGCTGTTTTTGATCAGTTGGAAGCTCCGTTTGTAGCGGCTCATCCGGATAATTCATTAACACCAAGAAAGAAGTCTATCGCTATAGGAGTAATATGTGGTTTGATTTCCATATTAATTTTGGGATTATTTAGTATTTTACGTAAAACGATAAAGACTGAGGCAGCTGTGGAAGAACAGTTAGAGACAAAGTTGCTGGGAACAATTTATCATGAGAGAAAGAACCGTACGGTAAAGGCGAAGATTGTTCAGAGTGTCAAGGCGCTTCTTATTACTAGTCCAATTATTACAAACAAATTTATTGAGGCAATTAATAATATCAGAATTCGAATTGAGTATGAGAATGAAAGAGGGTGCGATAAAAATGCAGTGCTTGTTTCCAGTGTTTGTGAAAATGAAGGAAAGTCTACAGTAGCTTTAAACATAGCATTGTCATTGGCACAAGAAGGAAAAAGGGTTATTGTTATAGATGCAGATATGAGGAAACCGGCAATGTATAAGATGCTGGATATTCCAAAGACAGAAGTGACAGATATGATTAAACTTCTTCAGGGAGAGTGTGGTTTGGATGAGGTTATGTATCATGCTGGTGTTGGAATTGATTTAATAATGCCAATTAAGGGGCACTCCAGCACTTACGAGTTTATGAAAGCAGGGGCAATGAAAGACCTTATAAAGAAATGTAAGAAGATGGCAGATTATGTAATTATTGATACTCCTCCTATGTCTATGGTATCAGATACAGAAGCATTAGTAGATTTAGTAGACTTATCCCTTTTGGTTATCCGTCAGGACTTTTCGTATGAGAGGGATATCTTAAACTGTATTAATATTATGAGAGACGCGAATTGTAAATTTATGGGATGTCTCTTAAATGATTATAAAGTTTTAAAGGTAAAGGATAAGAACAGTATATTTAATATGTTAGAGGAAAGGGTGGTGGAAGTTTATGACGAATAGTTATAATGAATCAGTCAGTAGTGGAAAAGAACCGATGAACCTTTCCCAAATAATTGCCAGTTTCATGAAAGCATTTAAAAAACTATGGTGGGTTATGGTTGTGTTTATGATTGTATCATCAGTGTTAGGGTATCGAAATTATAAAAAAAGTTATGTACCAAATTACGAAACTAAGGCAACATTTTCGATAACTGCACCACAATATGATGGTTCAGAAGATAAATCATATACAAATAATAGTGAACTTGCATCTATATTAAGTGTAAGCTTTGACTATCTGATAAACAACGAGGTATTTTATGAGATTATTAAACAAGATTTAGGATTGACATATATGCCGTCAACGATTGTAATTTCGGCTGTACCTAGCACAAATATTTTAAGTATTGTTGCTTCCGGTTCGGATGCGACTATGAATTATAAAGTAATTCAGTCTGTATTAAATAATTATGGCAGCGTGGCTGATTTTGTTATTGGTGATACCCAGTTAGGTGTATTGGAAGAGCCGGTAATCGTTAAGACGCCAACCAACCCATATGAGCCATTGCATTATATTATTATGTTTGCTTTGATTGGTATGTTTATCGGTGTGATACCAAGTATTGCATATGCATTTTTTGTAAAGACGATTCGAAATAAAGAAGATGTTGAGAAGCAATTGAATGTAGCCTATCTTGGAAGTTTGCCGGGAATTATATTAAA
>CANPET010000237.1 GCA_947573465.1 uncultured Eubacterium sp. | reverse complement strand
TTTGTTACTAACTGAGAGTAAACTTTTTTTGCTGAAATTTTGTGCAATTTTTCATCAGTCTGGTTTTTATCATCTACATCATAATTTACAATTTCAGAAATCAAAATTGCCGCAATTCGTTTTTCGAGCATCGTATAAACAGCTTTTTGTAACTTTGAATCAATCGTTAAATAAACATCATTACCAGCCGCTGAATTCTTTTTGGAAATAGTACTCAATACTTTACCGGTATTGTCTACGAAAATCTTTTCTTCGCCTCTTTTTCCCTGAAGATATTCTTCCATAGATGCTTCTAAGCCTGATTTACCAACAATATCACTGGCAATATATTTTTTGCCCTTTTCTTTATACTCCTCCAGTTCAGAATCAGAAATGGTTCCTGTATATCCGATAATCGGTGCAAAGTATTCGCTCATTGTATATTTTCTGATGGTCTGTTCTTCTACAGTAACACCAGTTAAATCAGCTTCATTTTCGTAAATTGCAACAACGGTCTCATTGGAAACTTCTTTTGCAATCGTTACTCCCAGATATTTCTGAGATGAAATTGCATAGACATTATATCGAACTGCTAATAATTTTAAGAGAAGCTCATCACTGCATTCCTGTTTCACTTCAAATAATTCGTTTTTTAAATAGTAGATAATCTCACCGGCAGAAGCATTGGAATAATCTTTGTTATTACGCTTTAGACCTTTGCCGAAAATATTTTCAAGAAAAACTTTTTTCGACGCATCAGAGGTGTAATTTGCTTCCCATTTTCCGTCATTGTTTAAAGAAATTGGAAAGTCAACCATTACTTTATCGCCATGACTTTCAATAATATTAATTGCCTTATACACAATAGCATTCAATGTGTCATTTTTTTCATTAGAACTTTCTATCTTATCTTCAATTTTTATCGTATAAGCTAGTTCATCATGAGCCAGAACCTTTCCATTAACATCTAATATTTTCCCTCTTGTTCCAGAGGAATAAACTGTTTTTTCTGCTTTTTGGATATATGTACTCATGTAATAGTTTTCATTGATAATTTGTAAATCAAATATTCTATATACAAGTACAGAAAATAGACCTATTAATATCAGGCTTATGATAAATATTCTTGATTTAATTGTTTTTAAAACCGTATATAAAAAATCACTTATCAAAACTTAATGTATTCTCCTGTTTTATTGTTAATATTTTTTCATTTAAGATATAAAATAATTTGTATAATATAAAAGCTACAAAAGTAGTAATTATCATCTCCGGTAAAATGACTTTTTCAAAATAAAATGAAAAGTCAAGTTTGTTACGAAGTAAAAACCGAAAGATATATAAAAGCACATTGTATATAAAATCACTTATAAATACCAATACCATTGGCATGAATACATGGTCACTATAAAACATTTTCTTAAACAGACCACTGAAAAATCCTATATACATATATAGCAATGCATATAGTCCAATAACATCACCAAAGAAAATGTCAACTAACAAACCACAAACAAGTCCCGTAAGACTTCCGTAATTACATCCTCTCATGAAGCCGAAAATGCATGTTGTAAACAGCAAAAAGTTTGGAGTTGCAACAATATCAAAATTTGCTAAAGAGAGTTCGCTTTGTAGTATAAAAGATATTATAATAATCAATGCAGTAATGAATATTCTTATCACTCTATGTTTCATGGAACTTTCCTTCTATTTTTTTAATTGTTCTTTCATTTCAGTTATTACTAATACTTCATCAATGTGCTGGAAATCAACAACCGGTACTATTTTTCCGGATTGTGTTAATTCATTAGAATCTTTTGAAACCTCAGTAACATATCCTACTAAAATTCCCGGTAAGAACTTATTACTGATTCGTGAAGTGACAACCATGTCTCCTTCTGCTACTTTTGCTTCTTTTACAATTTCAGTAATATTCATAAC
This sequence comes from uncultured Eubacterium sp., assembly GCA_947573465.1. GTDB lineage: Bacteria > Bacillota > Clostridia > Lachnospirales > Lachnospiraceae > Eubacterium_G. The sequence continues at coordinate 1,088 of CANPET010000237.1, read as the reverse complement.
GCCATCTTCGATTAACTTTAAGTCGCCACTGGCAATTCCGGTATCTGAAGTATTGGCAAAAGATACACTTACACTGCTTTCATCATCGATGATGGAGCGTACTTTTGAATAATTTTCGCCGACATCATAAATAATACCTACAAGTCCGCCACCACTGATAACATTCATATCTTCTTTGATTCCATCCCTTGCCCCTTTATTAATTGTAAAAATATTGAAAAAGTTTCCAGTATCTTTTCCAATAACTCTGGCACCAATTTTTTTCAAAGAAGAATAATCTTTGTCCAGCTGATACATGTTGCGGAGTCTTGTCAGTTCATATTTATTTTGGGCTAATAAACTATTTTCTTCTGTAAGTTCATCAATCTGCAGCTTCAGTTTATCATTTTCTTTTTTTAATGCTTTTACAGATTTTAATAAATCTGATTTGTCAGTAAACCAGCCTCCCATGCTGTTTGCACCTTCCTGCAGTGGTATCACAATCATACCGGCGACAGATTTAAACGGCTTTGAAAAATCTTTTACTGCTACTGACAGAATAAGAGCTGCAATACATAACAATGTCAGCGTAAAAATTAAAATCTTTGGTTTTATATTAATTTTACTTGGTCTTTTCATTTAACTCACCTTTTCGTCATATTGATTAATCACAAACATTAGAACGAACTTTCTCTTGGCTCGTACATTAATTTCTTGAATGAGGAATCCGACATAATCATGGAAATTCCCCGGATTACGGATTCCCCTGGATTCTTTACGGTATTCACTTTTAATTCTGTTTCCTCAGCAATCAGCTTATCCAGATTAGAAATTGCAGAAGAAGCACCTGTAAGGTATAGCCCGATATCCATAATATCTGCGGTTAGTTCAGGAGGTGTTCTCTCCAATAAGTTCTTAATAGATTCAATGATATCATCAAAAAATTGCTTGATTGCTTCGTAAATTGTGTCCTTGGATACACCACGTTCTGATGGAAGTCCGGTAATAACATTTCTGCCATATACATATAATAATTCTTCTTCTAAATCTTCATCCTCATTATACATGGCATCAGACAATTTACACTTAATATGTTCTGCCGTTTTTAA
>CANPET010000236.1 GCA_947573465.1 uncultured Eubacterium sp. | reverse complement strand
GCTTCATCTTTCGAGAAAAGTTTGGTCCATGTTCCACAGGTAAATGGCGTATATACATTGGTATCCATTCCTTCTGTTCTGAAAATTTCAGACACATACATGCAATTCATAATCGTAGCAAGCATCCCGATTCCATCTGCTTTTGGACGGTCAATCTTATTGCTGGTACGTCCTCTCCAGAAGTTTCCTCCGCCAATAACAATCGCTACCTGAACACCTTTATCTACAATTGATTTTACCTGCTTTGCTACAGCTACACAAGTATCCTCATCAAATCCTGTTTTTTTTTCTCCTGCAAGTGCTTCGCCACTTAATTTCAATAAAACTCTGTTCATTTTCTATTCCTCTTTCTATTCGTAAAAACCTAGAAATAGAATATCATAGATTTGTAAAAAAATAAAGGTTAAGATTATGAAACAAGTATTCAGTCGTGCAATATAAATAATGAATGGCAAAAGACTGCTTGCAGACTATTTGTCATTCATTATTTATATCATATGGTGAACAACCTCAGCGAAGGAAATCCGAAGGATTTTCGAGCTGGTGGCTGAATAGTTATTATTTCAGTTCATCCAACCATTCTCTGATTTCCTCATCTGTTATTTCCGACTCTACTCTCGTTGTTACCTGTTGTTCTGTTTCTTCACTCTGTGTTGTCTCTATGATTTTCGTTGTCTCTTCTTCATTTTGTTTTTTATAATTTTCCTTATTTTTTTGTTTTTTATTTTTCCCTAAACTTTTATCTATTTTTGTCTTCTCTTTTTTATCTTCCTTCTTGCCTGTAAGAATGCGTCTTGCCGCACACGGATTTCCCATATTACTTATAATAATTCCTACTCTCCTGTTTGCCGCATGAATTATCTTTCCATTTCCAATATATATTGCCACATGACTGATTCTGTTTTTCTGTCTTCTGTCTGTATGATAAAATAACAGGTCTCCTGGTTTTAACTGATTATTTGAAACTGACTTACCATTTCTGGACTGCTCCGCGGCAGTTCTATTTAAATGATATCCAAAATGTCTGAATACTGACTGAACAAATCCAGAGCAGTCTGCACCTTTTGTCAGACTCGTTCCACCCCATACATATCGATTTCCTAAAAATTTCGATGCATATTCTATCAGTTCTCTTGCCTCACCACTTTTTGGCAGTTTACTCTTTTCTAATTTATACGTTCCTGCAACTGCTTTCCATTCAGATTCAACCATTTCATCATATTCATCTGAAGTATAGGCATATTCTTTTTCAACCTTTAGTGTCATTGATGATGCCGGAATCCATCCTGATAAAGTGTCGGGTGGTTTTATTTTTACCCATTTTTAATTTTTACTAATTTCTATAATAGGATATTTATTCTTGGCATATTAAATACCAATATTAGATGATTTCTGATCTTTGTCGCCTTTTATCATCGTATTATTTTTATTCATTTTTGCAACTATATGGTCTGTATCAAAGAGAACTTTTTTTGCTTTAGTTCCTTTTACAACATATTTGCTTTCAACATAGCCCTCTACTTTACCTGATTTTACTTTTGCCCAATTCTTATCTTTTGATAATACTTTAACAACACAGCCATCCAATGCGACTCCTGCCTCTTCTGAGGAAAGAGACTTTTGTTTATATATTTCTGCAATCTCATCTGAAACATTATTGTCAGAGTTTTGAGTTTCTGATTCATCACTAACTTTTATCACTGTAAGTTTCTTGTATTTCTTTGAAAACAAAGATATTTTCTTTTTCTTCTTTTTTACTTTCTTCTTTACCTTTTTTACAAAAATTGTTTCCTGCTGCTTTTCTGTTGTCGGCTGAATAGTTACCATCTCATGGACTTTTGCCTGTTGCTGTGTATTTGTAAAAACAATCATAATCATAGAAAGCACGCACACCATGACTGTTGAAATCATTATTCGTAATCGCATTCTTTTATTCATTTATCTTCCATCTCTCTATTATTTAGTTTATTATCATCTGTGCAAAATATATGACAAGAACACCTAATACTACACTTAACAATGCATAACTGACCGCCGTCATCACATTTCCTTTCTGCATTAACTCTGCAGTCTCATAAGCAAATGTAGAAAATGTAGTAAATCCACCACAAACTCCCACTTTTAACATTAAGATAAGATTAGGATTTAAAGATTTATTCTTCGCTGCTATTGCCACTATAATACTTATTATAAACGCTCCACAAATATTAATAAATAGGGTTTTTACTGGAAATCCGTTATCTGGTTTTATGGGAAGTAATCCTATCAAATATCTAAGGACACTACCTATAAAACCACCAATTCCTACTAATAAACATTCTAACATCTTTTTTACCTCTTTCAAACTGCTTTTATTTAACAAATGCAAAAAACTCTTGAATAATTTGTATTCCAATGATAATATCATATTAAAGGAAGCACCCACTCCAAGTGGATGCCTCTCGGTTAGGTTAATTGTCCAAACGGACACCGCCTATCCTGTGGGCAAGACAGGATAGGCATTTTTTTATTTTCGCTTTCCCTTCTTTTCCAAAAAAGTCAGCAATGCAATCAAAAAACCACCAAATGAAATTAACAAAGCAAGTATTCCTAAAAACGTCATAATCATTTCATATGTAGTCATATGCACCACCTCGTATTATATTGTCATAGCCATTCTTTACCTTTTCTACAGGTTAGGCTATGCTTATTAAGATGCTGTGGATTGGTTTCACATCACCTACCACTTGATGGTTTTAGGGAGGCTCCAACCACAGTCTCTTTGTCTACTTGTTAATCAGTTAGATACCGCATGACGGTTTATTTAGAACGAGGGTACAATTGCAGAGAGCACCGTGGGTTCCAAACAGTATCAAATATATTTTCAAAGGAGAACTGCTATGATTTACGTAGGTATTGATGTCGCTAAAGATAAACATGACTGTTTTATCTCAAACTCTAATGGTGAAGTCTTATTCAAAGCTTTCACTATCCCTAACTCTTTAGATGGGTTTAATTCTCTTTATTTTAAGATT
>CANPET010000235.1 GCA_947573465.1 uncultured Eubacterium sp. | reverse complement strand
TATTGTTTGTGGTGGTGGTGAACCATTATTTTTCTTAGATTACATTGCATGTGGAAAGAACTTTCCAGAGAAGATTGCTGAAATTGTAAAAGGTGTGGCAGAAGGCTGTAAACAGTCAGGCTGTGCATTAATTGGTGGTGAGACAGCAGAGCATCCGGGACTTATGCCGGAAGATGATTATGATTTAGCAGGATTTGCAGTAGGCGTAGTTGATAAGAAGGATTTAGTTACTGGAGAAAACATTAAGCCGGGCGATAAATTGATTGGTATTGCATCATCAGGTGTTCACAGCAATGGATTTTCATTAGTAAGAAAAGTTTTTGATATGACAGAAGAGTCATTAAATACATACTATGATGAACTTGGGACAACATTAGGAGAAGCATTACTTGCACCAACCATTATCTATGTAAAAGCATTAAATGCTATTAGAGAAGCAGGAGTAACTATTCATGGATGTAGCCATATTACAGGTGGTGGTTTTTATGAAAATATTCCAAGAATGTTACCTGATGGTGTAAAGGCAGTGGTTAAGAAGGATTCTTATGCTATCCCACCAATCTTTACATTACTTCAGAAGACAGGAGATATTGCAGAAGAGATGATGTACAATACTTATAATATGGGTATTGGAATGTTATTGGCAGTAGATGAAAATGATGTTGATGCTACAATGAAAGCAATCGAAGCAGCAGGAGAGAAATGTTTCTTAGTTGGTGAAGTAGAAGCAGGTGATAAGTCAGTAGAACTTGTATAAGAGGAAAGTTATGATTAGAGTAGGTGTTTTGGTATCCGGTGGAGGAACGAATTTACAGGCAATTATTGATGCAGTGGAGAGTGGAGACATTACCAATGTTTCATTAGAGGTGGTTCTTAGTAATAAAAAAGATGCATATGCATTAACAAGAGCAAAGGACAATGGTATTGCGGCAGAGTGTGTCTGCATCAAAGATTTTGAAACAAGAGATGAGTTTAATAAGGCGTTAATTGAGAAAATTGATTCTTATCAGCTTGATTTGATTGTCCTTGCAGGATTTTTGGTTGTGTTACCACCAGAGTTGACTTCAAAATATAAAAACAAGATTATAAATATACATCCATCATTAATTCCATCTTTTTGTGGAAACGGATTTTATGGACTGCATGTGCACGAGAAGGCATTAGAGCGTGGAGTGAAGGTTACAGGTGCTACGGTTCATTTTGTAGATGAAGGTACTGATACAGGCCCTATTATTTATCAAAAAGCTGTTGAAGTTCTACCGGGAGACACACCGGAGATATTGCAGAAACGTGTGATGGAACAGGCAGAGTGGAAGATATTGCCGGCGGCTATTAATGCTATAGCGAATGGAACAATTATGAGATAAGAAAATAATGTGGCAGAGCCGGATAAAAAAATAAAGTAAAGAGGTACGTTATGAAAGTATTAATTGTAGGAAGTGGTGGAAGAGAACATGCGATTGCGACAGCAGTAGCAAAAAGTTCAAAGGTTGATAAAATATACTGCGCACCGGGAAATGCCGGTATCGGACAGATTGCAGAGTGTGTAAACATTGGGGCAATGGAATTCGATAAGTTAGTGGAATTTGCTAAGGAGAAGGAAATTGACTTAACCGTAATTGGTATGGATGACCCATTGGTAGGCGGTGTTGTAGATAAGTTTGAAGGTGCAGGTCTTCGTGTATTTGGTCCAAGAAAGAATGCAGCAATTCTGGAAGGCTCCAAAGCATTTTCAAAAGACTTAATGAAAAAATACAATATTCCAACAGCGGGATATGAGAACTTTGATTCACCGGAAGCTGCAATGAAGTATCTTGAAACATCCAAATATCCGATTGTTTTAAAAGCGGATGGTTTGGCACTTGGAAAAGGTGTTTTGATTTGTAATACAAAAGAGGAAGCCATGGATGGTGTTAAGGAATTAATGCTTGATAAGAAGTTTGGCAGTGCAGGAAATACGATTGTAATCGAAGAGTTTATGACAGGCCGTGAGGTGTCAGTATTATCTTATGTAGATGGAAAAACGATTAAGATTATGACATCTGCACAGGATCACAAGAGAGCAAAGGATGGAGATCAGGGATTAAATACCGGAGGAATGGGAACATTTTCACCAAGCCCATTCTATACAGAAGAAGTTGACGAATTTTGTAAGAAATATATTTATCAGGCAACAGTAGATGCGATGGCAGCTGAGGGCAGAGAGTTTAAAGGGATTATTTTCTTTGGACTGATGTTAACAGAGGAAGGACCAAAGGTATTAGAATACAATGCAAGATTTGGAGATCCAGAAGCACAGGTTGTATTACCTAGAATGAAAAATGATATCATTGATGTATTTGAGGCATGTGTTGATGGAGAATTGGATAAAATAAATTTAGAGTTTGAAGATAATGCAGCTGTTTGTGTTGTTTTAGCCAGTGAGGGATATCCTGTTTCATATGAAAAAGGATTTGAAATTAAAGGATTGGAACAGTTTGATAATAAAGAAGGTTATTATGTTTTCCATGCAGGAACAGCTTTGAAAGATGGAAAAATAGTAACAAATGGCGGAAGAGTTCTTGGAGTTACTGCAAAGGGCAGTGATTTAAAAGAAGCAAGGGCGAATGCATATGAAGCAACAAAACTGATTGATTTTGAAAATAAGTATATGCGAAGCGATATCGGAAAAGCGATTGATGAAGCTTAAAGAAAATGGCAGTGAGTAATACTGTGAATATACGATGAAGAAAACAAAAGTGAAAATGTGTATTGCGGATAGAGAGAAATACGATACGTAGAAAGGAAAAAGAGATGAAGAAAATTAAAAGTCTGTTAATGATGACAGTTGTAGTATCTACAATGATGATAGCTATGGTTTTTTCTGTTAGTGCAGATGAGGCGACGGATTTATCGGAAATGAAGGTCTATGGTGTGAATGCTTCAGGAAGTAAAACAGAAGTTCCTATGAGTTTTAATGCAACAACATATGAGATCGGAAGAGCACACGTCTGAACTCCAGTCACCGGCGTGAATCGCGT
>CANPET010000234.1 GCA_947573465.1 uncultured Eubacterium sp. | reverse complement strand
ATCTCATTCAAATCTGCTTCACAGATGTTGCTCCATTTCACGGTTCTATGCAATGCCTCTAAAAGCTGTTCAACCGGAACCCATCCTTCTTCATCCATTTCCAATTCATATTCCCATGGTGCATGACGAAGTGCATATGAAATTTCTTTACTTAACCCTATATAATCCATGTTAACCCACTTCCTTTAAATCACAATCCTTATATCTTTTTCCACTTTTTTTCCCATCGACTTCAACAAAATAAAATGGTGTATTATCCTTAATATGCCAATTTACATCTAAGATTTGACCTACCAATGATTTATCAATTATTTCTACTTTATCTCCCACTGATATTGTCAACCAATATTGACAATATCACATTTTGAATGAGCTAAACTATTTGTTGTGTCCATCTTGAGCACCTCCTGTGTTGTATTTTTGTGGTTTGCAGACCTACTTTTATACTATCACAAGAGTTTCTTTTATTTAAAGATTTTTCCTTCCCCCTTATACCCCCTGGCGAGTGCCATTGTAACATGGGTATTTGGGGTTCATCAAGGAAAATGTTACAAATTCGTTACAAACCTACCAATTTGCATTTTCAAAGTCTTCGTCGTCCAACTCCCTAATATAAACAGATATCCATCTTACAGTGTTCGTTTCTACATCCGTTTCAATGAATATTCCTTTTTCGGACTCCCACACTTCTTCAAAATCATTATATACAAATGATGGTTCCACTTCTAACAATTCTTTCTCAGTAGTTCCAACTCCTATTTTTTCAAACAGTTTACCTTGATAGTTATCTAATGTGGTTATTCGAAATAATTTGTTATTTTTTAGATGGAAAAACAATTCTACACTATTTTGAATGTCATATCGAATCCAATCATTATTTATAATTTCCGATTCAACATCCTCTTTTTCTAATAATTCTCGCAATTCATCTCTTGAGCTGTATAGTTTTATTTCCCCAAATCCTTCAAATGGCACTATTGGTGCTGAAATATCTAACAACATTTTTAGTTACCTCCCGAAAAAATAATTGTTGCAGTTTCTTTTCCATCTGTTTTATATGTACTTTCAATTCCATCAACAATTTTGATAATTCCTTGGTCAGTAGTGCTAATCTTAATATATGGATTACTGCCATGACGTCCTCCTCCTGACGAAACCTGAACTTGTGAAATATTTTTTCCACCACCAGGATTATTGATTTGTATTATCTGTGCACCGCTTCTAGACCTTGTAGAATTTTTTATTGTCACATCATAGCCAGAGTTTCTAAGTACATCCGCAATTTCTTCTGCTGATTTTCCACTAAAAGCACTAGGATTGGTCTTTATATCATCAATTGAAATTTTACCGTTTTTAATTATTGTATCTAAACCACCCTTGACATCGAGTCTGGACTCTCATGTTTTTCCAAGCAGTCTCATTCCCTTTGAAAAAAATCAACACTCTCCAAAGCAATGGTTTTCACTGCCTAAAATTTTACCATCTTTTCTCTGGCTTTACTACAAAAATCTGCCATTTACCATGATTTTAATCGTGGATTTTTTGCACTTCCGGCATCCGATACTCCGTCTTGTTTTTCAGCATTCCATAAGTGATACTGATTAACCTTCTGGAAATCAGTATCAATGCCTGTGGCTTACTTTTTCCCCTAGCTAACTGCCTTTGATAATAGGCATAGAATGCCGGATTTCTCGGCAAGCCCTTAGATGATAACTGAATCATCTGAATGGCAAGAAAGTAGATTGTTCCCTGAAGCCTTCTGTTTCCCTGTTTTGAAGGCTTATCGTCACCCTTTCCTGCGGATGAAAAATTCACAGGTGCAATCCCTGCAAATTTTGCCAGCTTGTTTGCATTTGGAAATCTTCGGATGTCCCCAATCTCCGAAAGCAGCTTTGCAACCGTGGTATCGCTGACACCGGGAATGGTGTTCAGGGTACACCCAAACCTTGGAAGAAAGTCAGCAATCGCTTTATCGACCTTCTCCAACTGCATAACATAGTGCTGCACGTCACGCACCAGACCTCTTGTGATTTCATCACGTTCCGGCTGATAATCCCTTGTGGTGTCTCCGTCCGTTTTCACAGCATCCAGAATTTTCTGGCACTTCCGTGTAGAGAACTGATTGTGGCTGACCGGAATTAATTCCTCTGCCAGTTCTTCCACTGTCTTACCTCTCAGCAACCGTGGGGAAGGATAATGTTCCCAAAAGTAAAGTGCTGTGGGTCTGCCGATGTCCTGAAAGAACTGCTTGTAACTTGGATAAGCTACGCAGACCTGCTCATGCAACTGGTTCTTCAGACGGATATGATGCCTCTTCAAATTTGCCCGTCTGTTGACAAGCTGACTCAAAGTCCAGTACATATCCTCCGGCATTGCATCGGGTAACTTATTTAGTTCATTTGTAGTGTACTTTATCACAACACATGCCCAGAATGCCGCCTACACCATGGTGGTATTCCGCATGGCGATACAATACTGTTTTTCCCTGCTGGTGCAACTTGCAAACTTAAAGTGACAGAAAACCGGCGGTATTCCATAGCCATTTAGGTTTATGAAATACCGCCGGTACTGTGTTTTTCTTTAATATTCAGGAGAAATATTTCCCCTTATACCCTCTGGTGCATACTGTTGTACATGGCTTTTTGGTATCGTTAAGGTAACTGTTACAAATTTGCTACATTGTTAATTTATCGCTACTCTCTAGCTATAGAAACTTCATAACTATTTAAGATAGATTCTTTTCATCTATTGATTTGAACTGTTTTAATGCTATTTGTAAATCCTCTATTACCCATGGACTATCTTCATACCATCCTGTGTACATATTATAACAGTAGGCTAAACCAGTCCATCCCTGTTCATCAGGAAGCATTAATCTCATTATTTGGTCAAAATAGCCTTCCCATATAGTAATAATTTCAGTATCTTTTCCTTTTTTATAGATAAACTGAATCTCTGGCTCTCCTTCGAAACCATCGTAATATTTTTTATTAACTAATTCCATCTTATTCCTTTCTATGGTGCTTGCCAATG
>CANPET010000233.1 GCA_947573465.1 uncultured Eubacterium sp. | reverse complement strand
AGGCAGAGTAAGAAATTTCGTAGAAAGACTTCAGAAATAAAATTTACTGACATTTTGAGTTTACGTGTGATGCAGGTCACACAGAAAGAGGCGGAATATGAATATTGTACTTTTGGAGCCGGAGATACCGCAGAATACAGGAAATATTGGAAGAACCTGTTGTGCAACCGGAACGAAATTACACTTAATAGAACCTATGGGATTTCGGATTAATGAAAAATCCTTGAAAAGGGCCGGCATGGACTATTGGGATGATTTGGATGTAACTATTTATGAAAGTTATGAGGACTTTCTAGAGAAAAATCCAAATGCAAAAATGTGGTATGCGACAACGAAAGCACCGAACAGATATAGTGATGTGAAACTGGGACAGGATGATTATATTATGTTTGGGAAGGAAAGTGCTGGTATTCCGGAAGAAATTCTAGCAGAGAATAAGGAAAGATGTATCCGTATTCCGATGAATCCGGAGATACGTTCCTTGAATCTGGCAAATTCTGTAGCGATTGTTTTGTATGAAGGATTACGACAGAATAATTTTGCCGGAATGCAGATGGAAGGGGAACTTCATAGACTACAGTGGAAATAAAAAAAGTGGCATTGCCTAGAGCAATGTCACTTTTCTTTTGTCCATCTGAATGAGGCCCTCATCTTTCATTTTCCCAAGTTCACGGCTCATGGCACTTCTGTCTACAGACAGATAATCTGCAAGATTACTGATAGTAAAAGGTAATTCAAAAGTGTTACTTCCTTTTTGAGCAGACAGGATGCCAAAGTAAGATAAAAGGCGTTCACGTGTAGAGCGCTGGCTTAAAACTTCTAAATGCTCACAAATACGCTGTGTTTTTTCCTGAACCATTTGTAAAACATTGCTGACTAACTGGCTGTGATGGGCGCAGGCGTTTTTACACCTCTTAATTAAATGCTCGTAATTAATGAAACGAATCGTACAATCACTAGTGGCTTCTACTGTGATATTATTTCTTGTGGCATGAAAATAAAATAACTGCCCGAAGATATCTCCCTCTTCCATGCTTTCAAGAATGGTACGGGAACCATTCGGCAGGCTGTGAACTACACATGCTGAGCCTTTCTCTACAATGCCGATGCCCATATCCTGGTCGCTGTAAAAGCATATAATTTCTCCTGCAGAATAATTTTTCATTCTGGAATTGAAACAGTGCATCATGGAATCATGTTCTGTTTCTTCTATATTATAGAATAATTTGTTTTTTTTCATAGGAACCTCCGTTTGTGTAACGACTATATTAAATATAATATAACAAATTTTTTGAAATGTTGCAAATGCAACAGAAAAAAATCTGGAAATATTTATAATAAAAAATGTAAAGAAAAAAAGAATAAAATTTATAAAGAAAAGTGGATAAAATCTCCTACACTTTACATAGTGTAAAAATCATTGTTTTATTAATGAAAATATTCTATGTTAGTCGTTGCAAAACAATTAATAAAGTGTTATATTATTCACAGTTAGTGAAAATGACGTTTTATGTGTGAAAGTGCGTCTTTTTGACGTAAAGAGCACCTTAGCTTATCGATATAAACTAACTAATATTTTATGGAGGTATGCTTATGGATGTGATTACATGCATAAAGACAAGAAGAAGTATCAGACAGTTTACAGCTCAGGAAGTTTCCGAAGAAACAATTAAGGAGCTGGTACAGGTATCATCTTTTGCTCCTTCTTGGAAAAACACTCAAACTACCCGTTATATTGCCATAACGGACCCGAAAACCAAGAGCCTTTTAGCAGAGCAATGCTGCGCTGAACATAATCAGGGAATTATTAACAGTGCTCCTGTATTGGTTGCAACTACGATTGTAGATAAGCGCTCAGGTTATGAGAGAGATGGTAGTTATTCTACTATCAGAGAAGATAACTGGCAGGCATTTGATAATGGAATTGCTACGCAGACTTTTTGTCTGGCAGCACATGACAAAGGTCTTGGAACAGTTATAATGGGCTTGTATGACATTAACAAGGCAGAAGAAATCTTAAATATTCCGGAGGGACAGATGCTTATGGCTCTGATTGCTGTAGGATATCCTGATCAGGAACCGGCAGCTCCGAAGAGGAAAACGGTAGAAGATTTACTTACGTTTCGTTAGTCATTCACTAAATATATAAAATTTTAAGCTTTACATTTATTTTTAGGAGGAAAAAAAGAGATGAGAGAAGAATGGACAGGATTTAATGGTGGCGCTTGGGAAAAAGAAGTCAACGTCAGAGATTTTATCCAGAAGAACTACACACCATATGATGGTGATGCTAGTTTCTTAGCAGGACCTACACAGAACACAACAGATTTATGGAACCAGGTACTTGATCTTCAGAAATTGGAGAGAGAAAGAGGCGGAGTTGTAGATATGGACACAAAGGTTGTTACAGGTATTACAGCTCATGGACCAGGATATCTTAATAAAGATAAAGAAACAATCGTTGGTTTCCAGACTGATGAGCCATTCAAGAGAGCACTTCATGTTAATGGTGGTATCCGTATGGCTATGCAGGCTTGTTCAGACAATGGTTATGAAGTAGATCCTGAAGTTGTGGATTTTTACACAAATTATAGAAAGACACATAACGCTGGTGTATTTGATGCTTACACTCCAGAGATGAGAGCTTGTAGATCAAGCCATGTTATTACAGGTCTTCCAGATGCTTACGGACGTGGACGTATCATCGGTGACTACAGAAGAGTAGCTCTTTATGGTGTTGACAGACTTATCGAAGATAAAGAAGCACAGAAGTTAGCAACACCAACTGTTATGACAGCTGAAGTTATCAGAAACAGAGAAGAATTCTCAGAACAGATAAAGGCTCTTAAGCAGTTAAAAGAATTAGGAAAAATTTACGGTTTTGATATTTCAAGACCAGCACAGAATGTTCAGGAAGCTATTCAGTGGTTATATCTTGCATATTTAGCAGTAGTTAAAGATCAGAATGGTGCAGCAATGTCACTTGGTAGAACATCTACATTTATTGACATTTATGCTGAGAGAGACTTAGCTAA
>CANPET010000232.1 GCA_947573465.1 uncultured Eubacterium sp. | reverse complement strand
CATCATCAGAACCTACACCTACAAATACCTGATTGCAGTCCACCTGATAATAATCTGCAATCGCTTCAACCAGTTCTGACGCATCCGGGTCCGGATATAATCTAAGCCGTTCTTTATTTCCACTGTTTAAAGCCTCCTCTACCATCGGCGATGGCGGATACGGACACTCATTTGTATTTAGTTTTACCACATTTGGGGTCTTTGGCTGCTCACCAGGTATATATGGTATTACTTTTCTAATGTTCTTTTCCCACTCGCTCATTTTTCCTCCTAAAAATTATCCATAATACAATTATCACACCTGCTCCTGCAAGCCCTCCGATTGTATCAATTATCACATCCATAACTTTCGGGCTTCTTCCATCCACAAAACCCTGATGCAGTTCATCTGTTGCTGCATAAATCAAACATATCACTGTTGGAATCAAAACAATCAGATACTTTTTCATATTCCGTATTCTTTCAAAAGATAATAAAAACAGACTCCACAGAACTGCCAATATTCCATACTCGCCAAAATGTCCTGTTTTTCTAACAACAAAACTGACCTTATTAAAAATTACATTCTGCTTATCCATGGAAAAACTATTATATTCCGGTTCAATAATACAGACAACCTTCATAGTAATTTCATCGCTAAAAGAACTGGATTCAACTCCATCTGCTGCCGAAAAACCAAATATTATAATCATCCACCAAAGGATAAGAGCAATAAGAAAACCTCTTACTGCCCATCTTACTGCTATTTTCGTATTCATTTATACTGCATGACCTCTTCTTTTAATCACTTCAATGACTTGATCTACGTATTTCTCAGCCAGTAAATCAGTCTTTGCCTCAACCATTACTCTAATGACCGGCTCTGTTCCGCTCTCTCTTAACAGAATCCGTCCATCTCCTCCTAATGCTTCAGCAACCTTTGCCACCTCTGCCTGTACTTCCTCATCAGCCCTTGCCTCCGGCTTACTGATAACTTTAATATTCTTCAGGCACTGTGGATATATCGTCACCGGACTGGTTAATTCCGACATTTTCTTTTTCGAAGAAATCATAACCTCCATCATTTTAATTGAGGTCAATATACCATCGCCTGTTGTAGCATACTTGCTAAAAATAATATGTCCTGACTGCTCTCCGCCTAAACGGTAGTCATTCTTTCTCATACAGTCATATACATATTTATCACCTACATCTGTCTTCTCATAATTGATTCCTACAGCATCAAAAGCTTTGTACAAACCGATATTCGACATAATTGTAGTTACAACAGTATTATTATCTAACTCTCCATTCTGTTTCAGATATACACCACCTATATAGAGAATCAAATCACCATCTACGATATTGCCCTGTTCATCCACACATAAACATCTGTCAGCATCACCATCATATGCGAAGCCTACATCAAGATGTTTTTCCTTAACGAACTTCTGTAAAACTTCAATATGTGTAGAACCACATTCATTATTAATATTTGTTCCATTTGGCTCATTATTGATAACAAACGTCTCAGCTCCCAAAGCATCAAAAACACTCTTTGCAATCGCTGAGGCACTACCATTCGAACAGTCCAGCCCTACACGCATATTTCTATAAGAATGTTTTGCAAGAGTCATAAGATATCCCATATATCTGTTTCGTCCGGCAAAATAATCAACGGTTCTTCCAATCTTGTCTCCTATGGCATAAGGAATAGAATCAAAATCATCATCCAGATATTTTTCAACCTCATCAATTATTTCCTGTTCCATTTTCTCGCCTTTGCCATTAATAAGTTTCAATCCATTATCATAAAAAGGATTATGACTTGCTGAAATCATAATGCCACAATCAAAATCTTCTGTTTTCACTACATATGAAACGCTCGGTGTGGTAGTAACATGTAACAGAAATACATCTGCACCTGTAGACGTCAGTCCCGCAGATAGAGCATCTTCAAACATATAACTGCTTCTTCTTGTATCTTTTCCAATTGCTACGGAACATTTATGATATCTGCCATAATACCAGCCTAAAAATCTACCTACTTTAAATGCGTGCATTGCTGTTAAATTAACATTTGCCTCGCCTCTAAAACCATCGGTTCCAAAATATTTACCCATTCTCTAATTCCTCCGTTCAGAATTTATTCAATTAATTATATAATATTAATGGGGGTTTTACAATGTTTTCCTAAAAATTGATTGGCGGATATCGTCGCTAAAAGTCGATGGAAATTTTACACAAAAAGACCTGATAATGTTATAATCAACCCGTGGGTAATTACATATAACTTTTTGGGGGAAGGTGAGAATATGAAAATTGCCGAAGATACGCTGTTATTACAAGAAACGGAACAGCTGCTCATTGAGATTGAAGATTTACGGCAGAAATTAAATTACGAGCGGCAGCAACACAAGCACTGGGAAGAACTTGCTATGTTATTTCATGATGCACTTTGGAATGAATTGAAAAAAGTAAATCATAAAAAAACATAGAAAGCCTCTCCTGAATAAAACAAAAGATAGAGGGAGATAATTTGAGAAATTGTTTGAACAGTTTCTTTGAAATCGTCTCCCTCTATCTTTTTATTTTACCACACTATACAGCCTCTTATTTTCTATAACAAACTCTTTATTGCATACATCAAGTGCTGCTGCTTTATGCGTTATAATAATACATGTTTTCTGATTCAATGATTTAATTCTCTTCAAAACATTCTGCTCTGTCTCAGCATCCAGTGCTGAAGTCGCCTCATCCAGCAAAAGTATTGGTGCCTTACTAAGTAACGCTCTGGCAATTGCCAGTCTCTGCGCCTGTCCCTCAGAAATTCCCAATCCCTTTTCGCCTATCACTGTATCAAGCCCCTCCGGAAGTGTCTGAACAAATTCTTTAATATCACTAATCTCTAACGCCTCATTGATTTCTTCTTCTGTTGCACAAGGATTAATCAGCAGAATATTCTCTCTCAGCGTTCCGCTAAAAAGATAGTTTCCCTGAGGTACATATGAAAATAGTCCTCTCGTGTCAGGACCTGCCTCCACATATTCTCCATTATCTTTATACAACCGGATATGACCTT
>CANPET010000231.1 GCA_947573465.1 uncultured Eubacterium sp. | reverse complement strand
TCTTATATTCATCAATATCAATATCTTTTTTCTTTGGAATCAATTCTGTTTTAATTCCACTATTTCTTAAATCACATGCCAAAGAAAAAGCATATTTTCTGTATTTTGGCTCGTAAACTACCACTTCATATTCATAATCATTTTTCTGAATATGTCCACTTTGAGCAATCATAATCTGATCCATATATATTGCAAAACCTATAGCTGCCGCATTTTTGCCAAACTGTGATAATAGTTTATCGTATCTTCCACCAGCCGCAATCGGTTCTCCTGTACCATAAGTGAATCCCTTAAAGATAATACCTGTGTAATATCCATAATTGCTGAGGGATGCCAAATCAAAACTTATATATTTGCTGACACCGTAATCTTCTAAAATAGAATATAACTTTTCTAAACGTTTAATGGCATGTAAAGCTTTATTGTTTGTAGTTAACTCTTTTGCAGTATTTAAGATATCTGCAGAACCAAACAATTCCGGAAGTTTTAACATTGCATTTTTCACTTCACCGGTTACATTGTTCTGATTCAGAATTTCTTCCACGGCAAAATCATTCTTATTTAAAATCATTTCGCGAAGTTCTACTTCTGCCTCTTCATCTAATCCGCTTTCCGCAATTAAACCGTTATAAAAATCTACATGTCCGATTTCAACTAAAAACTCCTTTAAACCAGATGCCTTCAATGATTCAACAACTAATGCAATCATCTCCGCATCTGCTTCCACAGAATTATCATTGATTAATTCACACCCAAGCTGTGTTGTCTCTTTTAACTTTCCTTGTAATTCTGACGTATTCACGTATGTATTCGCATTATAGCAAAGTTTAATTGGAATATTAGCATTCATATAATACTTTGCTGCCAGTCTTGCAATAGATGGTGTGATATCCGGTCTTAAAACAAGGGTATTCCCCTCTCTATCAAAAAACTTATATAAATTCTTTGATGCAACCGAACCTCTCTCCTTACTGAATATATCAAAAAATTCAAATGTAGGTGTTTGAATATTATGATATCCATATAAATTAAACACCTTATTAATATTATTTTCAATAGTTAATTTTACGGCACACTCATTGCCATAAATATCTCTTACACCAACTGGTGTATGTAATAAAACTTTACTCATAGTACCTCCATTTTTACTTTAGCGTTGTAAAGTGGTAATTCGCTACCTTGGTAGCAAACTAAACGTTATCTTACATCAATCTCAATATTATGTCAAGTATAATACCCTAACATTTCTTACAATTTAATCTTTCGATTTTCACTCATCATTTCTACTGTCAAGGTCTCTCTGTATTCCTTCCAAATAGTGAACCAAAGCACCTGGTGCTTTTCCTAATTTATATTTTTTATCAATTTCCTCATACTTAAAACTTTTTCTGCCACCCGTGACACTTCTCTCATAAAATTTCTTAATGTCACAAAAAGGAATGTAATATATTTCATTCTTATGAGAATAAAATAAAATAATAAATGAAATCCCCCCCTGTTTTTCAAAATCTTCCATAAAATGAACCTGATGTTCGTGAATGTTCATTATTGGAAAAGTGTCCACTGCACACTCTTTTGCATCAAAACATATAGGAATCCCCTGCACTGAACCGATATAGTCTACTGTACTCTGCTTTTCAAAATAGGCCAGTGTAATATGTCTGGTGTCCTGGTCAATTTTAACAGGGGTAATTGGTGTAGGAATCTTCTGAATCAGCGCCAATCCTTTTTCTCTGTAATTATCATTTGTCATATTAATCATATCTTCTAAAGTAGAACCTCGAAGCCCTCTGGATGACCATGTTCCCATTTTGTTATACTCCTATATCATCATTATCAATTTATAATTTGCTTAAATTCTTTTGGTAGAGGAGCTGTAAATGTTCTTCCTGATAAATTATTACAAACTCCACTTACCTCTCCAAAAACCAATTGCCAGGAATGGAGCATTTGATTTTCTATCCCATAAACTTTTTTATATTGATTATTAATATTTTTGTTGCCATATTTGTAATCACCGATAATTGGATGCCCTATTGATGCCAAATGGGCTCGAATCTGATGTGGTTTTCCTGTAATCAGTTTTACTTTTAATAATGTAATATCTTCTTTATATTTTAACGGCTCATATTTTGTTTCAATATATTGGCCTTCTGTTTCTTTTTCATTGATAAATACTTTATTTCTATCTGCATCCTTTGAAAGATATCCTTTTATAGTCATGGAATCTTTTACATTTCCTTTTACCAATGCCAGATAATATTTATCCATCGTACGTTCTTTAAACATTCTAGACATTTCCTGCAGCCCTGCTAAAGACTTTCCGGCAACAATCAATCCGCTGGTGTTTCTATCTAACCTGTTACAAATACTTGGCTTAAAAGTCTTTAAATCTTCTTCTGATAAAACACCACTATTTATTAAATAAGAAATAAGGTATTCATTGATTGAAACATCCGAATCTGTTGCTTTCTGACTTAACATTCCTGATGGTTTATTGATAAAAACAACATTTTCATCTTCATGAATAATCTCTAAATCTATGGGTTTTGCAATCTCCAATAATTCATTACCTCGAAATTTTGCAATGGTTTCGTCTGCCATAAAAACTTTGATGGTATCATCCTCTTTTAACTTATCTTTTCCATCAGACTTTTTTCCGTTTAAAACAATATTCTTTTTTCTAAGCATTTTATAAATAAAGCTGGAAGGTGCTTCTTTAAAATATTTAAAGAGAAATTTATCAAATCTCTGTCCTGCTTCATTTTTCGTAATATTTATTTTCTGCATATTCTCTTATACCATTTATTTCATATGATTCCAAACTCGAATTTATTTTTTATAAAGTAATAACTGGTGAATCTCTTCCTCTGTCAGAGCTCTGTACTCTCCAGGCTCTAAAGAATTATCCAGAATTAATGGTCCCATCTTCAATCTTTTTAAAAATGTTACATTAAGTCCAAAATGTTTGAACATTCGCTTTACCTGATGATATTTTCCTTCTGTGATGGTGATATATGCTTTGTTCTCCCCAATAATTTCCAATATGGCAGGTTTGGTATTCACTTTCAATCCAATATCAAAACCTTCTCTAAAA
>CANPET010000230.1 GCA_947573465.1 uncultured Eubacterium sp. | reverse complement strand
TCAAAAATAGCATTCATTTTCTTATCGGCAAAAATAACAAGTTTAATATTGGGTTTTCCTTTTTTCTGTGTCAACTCTATATATGACCCATATGAAAATTCATAATAATACCCATCAGTTTTCACACTGTTTACAATTCCGTACTCTTCATATCCATAAATCCTGCATTGACTTCCAACATCAATATTTTTGAAAGTTAATCCTTTTTTATTTTTCGCATATTTTTTCATTTTTTTAGCAATCATTTTGTACGTTATTTTTTTCTTAACTGTAACATTTACAGATGCACTATGTCTTCCACATGTTACAGTTATTTTTGTTATTCCTTCTTTTCTTGCAACCACTTTTCCGTATTGGTTTACAGTTGCTATATCCGGATTTGCCGAAGTCCAAACTGGATCTATCATGCTATCGTAATCAAAATCTATCTTTTTCGTATCCCCAGAGTATAATACAATATTTTTATCATATATTTCTACATAATCATATTCATCGTCATATTCATCATCCCACTCTTCATCTAAATAAACATCATACAATTCAATTGCATAAACCTTATTTGGAATAAACATTCCTACTGCTAATATTATCAACAATATCAGCATTTTATTATTAATTTTTTTCATAGACACCTCCATAAAATTCCTTCCCAAACTTTCATAAATGTTACATAAAATTATAGCACGTACGATATTTATATGCTATATGAAATGTACAAGAACGATTCATTTATTCTAATTAAATTATTTCGAAAAAGTATCACATAAATATCACATAAAGAAAAAGAACCCCTTTAAATAAAGGAGTTCAAGAGTGGACTAGATGGGAGTCGAACCCATGTCCAAAAACCCTTCCACTGTTCTTCTACTATCATAGTCCGTTCTTTGACATTCCCTCAGAATAATGGAAACGAACATCCTTTATTCCTTGGTAGCTTCATATTGCTTCTACATACGCAAAGCTTTGTATATAGAGTTCCCTACGAAAGTCGATGCCAGCGAACAAGCTGTAGGAGACTTATTCGTGACAGCTGCAACTAGGCAGCGTAAGCTAAATTATCTTCAGCGTTTAATTTTAATTTTGTGATTTAACGCATCACCTGCGGATAGCTTCACCAGATTCCAAGTCCCTGTCGAAACCAGTACTAGCCCTTACTGGATTTAATTGTGTAAACAGTATCTTAAACCTTTCAAATCAAAAAGTCAACACTTTCCGCATTTTTTCACAATGTTATTTTCTGACAATATTTTCGTAATTTTTTTTAACAAAATACATACACTATATATGTATATTGGAAAGGAGCCTTACAAGTTAAAAAATTATAATAAATTTGTCTTATTTGGTATTATTTTTACATTTATTCTCGGAACACTGCTTCATTTTGTTTATGGCTGGTCAGGTTCCAATGTAATTGCTGGAATTTTCTCTCCTGTGAATGAAAGTGTTTGGGAGCATTTGAAACTTTTATATTTTCCAATGAGCCTCTGGCTTCTTTTAGGATACTCCAAATTTGGAAAAAACAACTGCAATTATCTTCTTTCTGCCATTATAGGATTTCTATGTGGAGCTGTTTCCATTCCACTGCTATTTTATCTATATACATTTTTCACTCAGAAAAGTATTCTCGTAGTGGATATCATAATTTTTATCATAGGAATATGTATCAGTTTTCTTGTCATGGCTTTTATTTATAAAAACTACGCATTTCGTTGCAAATTCGTAAAATTAATACTAATATGGGAACTGATATTTGTATTATTTGTTATATTTACAATTTTTCCGCCAGACTTTTTCCTTTTCAAATCCTAACTATATATTATGAAGAAAACAAAAGACTAAGAATAAAGAGAGTAATTCATAACAGAAAAGGGACTTTTCTAAAGTACACCTCCAAATGTCAACTTATTGTCTAACATGTGAGGACACTTCATTTAAAGTCCCTTTTTTATATAGATATAAAGATTAATCTTTACTTCTTCTATTATGATTCTTCAGACTTATCCTAGTCCGTTCTACACTATTTATTTGCTTTCGCTTTCTTCGCTTCTAATGCTTTATCTGTAGGTCTTACCATTAACAGACAGATTAACATTGCTACAATATAAAGTGCGATTGTTGCATATAATACATATTGATATCCTGTTGGATTTACAATAATTTCTTCTCCATGACTCATAATTGTCTTTGGTTCACCAAAATGTTCTACAATCCAGTTAGCAAGCTGATTTCCTGTAAGTCCAGCAAATCCCCATGCTGACAATGTAATACCATGAATAGCACTGATACTTCCCATTCCGTAATGGTCAGATAACAATGTTGGTACATTAGAAAATCCACCGCCATATCCTGCATTGACTACAAAAATCAATGCAAGTACAAGTACAACAAGGAACATATTTCCTTCACCATTCTTTATACCACCTGTTAACATTACTGCAGCTGTAAATATAATAGACAATGCAAATATAATTTTATAAATTGTATTTCTATCTTTCATTTTATCAGCCCATGCAGAAAATCCAAGACGTCCGCCCGCATTAAACACTGCAGAAACTGTAGAAATAACACCTACAATACCGGCAAGTCCAATACACTTCACAATCATTTTTTCCTGTGAAATCAAAGCTAATCCACAAGTAATATTAATATAGAACATTAACCATATACCAACATAATTTGAAATCGGCTTTGTCTTAATTACGGAAAGAATGCTCTGCTTCTCCTCTTTATTCTGTGGTTCATGCCATCCTTCCGGTTTCTTTAACAACAGATGACCTGCGAACATCATAACAAAATATACTGCAGCCAAAATCCAAAACATTTTAAAGATTCCGCCTTTTCCTAAATTGTCAAGAAGGCTCTGCATAATCGGACTTGCAATTGCTTTTGCCGCACCAAATCCTGCTACTGCAAGACCTGTTGCAAGGCCTTTTCTATCTTCAAACCAAAGCATTAATGTCTTTACCGGTGACAGGTATCCTGTACCCAGACCGATACCCATAATAAAACCATAACATATGTAAATTCCGATTAATGCAATCATACTGCCTTTATGTGCACCACCGTAATAAATGAAAAAGCCTGTACCAGCCATACCACACGCAAAG
>CANPET010000229.1 GCA_947573465.1 uncultured Eubacterium sp. | reverse complement strand
AGAAAAAAAACAATTGTCCGTATTAACAATGAGGCTGCAAAAGAAATTGCAAGACAGTTAAAATTAAGAAATATTTCGGGAACCGTAATTGTAGATTTTATCAATATGGAACGGATATTTTATGATGAACTTATGAGACAAATGCGACAATATGTATCAGAAGATTTTACATTGTGCAGTGTTATTGATATTACAGAATTAGGTTTAATGGAAATAACCAGAAAAAAGCAGGCAAAACCACTTTTAGAAATTATTTATAGCGAAGTGTAATTGTAGTTGAGGTTAGATTACGTAGGAGGAGTTTTATGAGAAAGGTAAAAATAGTAACGATATTTCTTCTTTGTTTCAGTATGGTAATATCTCTGACAGGCTGTGGCGAAAAAAAGTCAGAGGATAAAGCAGAGAAGATAAATCTTTCATGGTATGTGAATTTCTCATGGTTTACGGCTGATTGGGGAAATAATATGGTTTCCAAAGCTATTACAGAGAAAACAGGATGTAATATTGAGTTTGTAACACCCACAGGAAATCCTAATGAGAAACTAGATTCCATGATAGCTGGTGACACATTGCCAGACATTATTACTTTGGGATGGTGGGAGCCGGAAATTAGTCAGATGGTAAATGAAAATAAAGTTTATGCACTGGATACGCTGGCTGATAAATATGATAAATATTTTTATAAGGTAGTGAATGATGAAGTTGTAAACTGGCATAGAAGTAATGATGGACATTTATATCAGTATCCAAATTCTGCATGCTCTCCTTCTGATTACGAAAAGTACGACACTTTGGCTTCCAATGAAAGTTTTTTAGTAAGAAAAGATATATATGAAGCGATTGGAAAACCGGATATGACTACACCGGAGGGATTTATTTCAGCAGTAGAGAAAGCTGCTAAAATGTTCCCTACGATAGATGGAAAAGAGATGATTCCTGTAGGATGTACAGAATTTAACGAAATAGGATGTGATTCATTTGACAATTATTTAATGGACTTTCTTGCAGTTCCATATGTTGACGGGAAAGGAAATGCGATTGATAGAATTAAAAATAAAGATTATATTATGTGGTTAAAAGCATATAATCAGCTGGCAAGAAAAGGGTTATTAAAAGATGAAATATTTATCGATTCCAGAACACAAATGAGCGAGAAAATAAGTAATGGACAATATTTTTGTATGATCTATCAGTATACAGATATGGCAGATCAGGAAAAGCAGCTTTATGCAAAAAATCCAAATAGTATATATATTGCTGTGGATGGCCCTAAAAATTCTAAGGGGGATGATTACACTCTTCCGGGAACCAGTATTAATGGCTGGACAGTAACATTAATATCAAAAAACTGTAAAAATCCGGATAAAGCCATTAAGCTGCTTACATATTTAATTAGTGAAGAAGGGCAGAAAATGACTTGGCTTGGAGTAGAAGGAAAGACTTGGGATTATAATAAAGAGGGAATTCCTGAAATGAAAAACGACATTAAGAAAATATTGTATACAGACAGAACTCAGTTTGACCAAAAATATGGTGCGGATTCTTGTTATTGGATGATGCAGAATGATGCTATGGCATCTCAGTGGATTAAGGATGATAAAGATAATCCGGTTACTCAGTTGAAACAATGGACCTATCCATATACGACATACGTAGGGCAGTATACAATAACTTTTGATGCAGATTCCGACATAGGAAAAACCAAAAATGAGATTGACTCTGTCTGGGGAAAAACACTGCCCAAGTTGCTTTTAGCTAAAAGTGATGCTGAATTCGAAAGGCTTTATAAATCCTTTATGAAAGAAAGATATGATAAAGGATATAAAAAAGTTTTAAAGGCATTTACAGAAAAAATAAATGAAAATATTGAAAAACTAGGATTAAATAAATGATGGTTCAGAATAAACAGAAAAGTAAAATTTCATTATGCAAAAAGATTATATTGATTATTGTTGTAGTTTTGATTTTATGTACTTCTATGTGGACTATTATAATGTTTTTCAATATGTCAAAAAATGCAAAAAGTGTTGCATTAGCAAATGAGAAGACAAATATGTTAAACGTTGCAGGACAATATAAAGATGTTGATGAAGCGTGCTATCTGATGCAGCAAATTATTTTGCAGAAAAAATCAATTAAAGGTTACATTCAAAATGTACAAAAAGGAATTGAATTAAACACTGTGGATAAGATTGAATTTTATGACACGGAAATTGGTTCCATAGATTATATGATTAATATTAATCCATATATTTATGGTGTCCGACTTTTTGTGAATGCAGAGATTACAGAAAAGCATCCAACTTTTTATAAAATAGACCGTTTGGAGAACATGAGCTGGGCACATTCCTATAAAAACAATAAATGGTTTTTGGATTATCGCGATAGTTTATATTCTACCAATAAAGGTACAAAACATTTAGCTGGAATTGTTTCTAACTTAAGAGATGACAATGGAGAGTTACTGGCAGTGTTAGAGGTGTCTACTGATTTGAACGATTTGTTTTTGAATTTCTGTAAAGAAAAGAAGAATGAGTTTTGTTGTTTCGTTTCTAATGACGGACATATTTATAGTTCAGAGGATTCTCAAAGTATTGTAACAAAAAATAAACAGGAAATTTTGAAATTGGCCAATACTACAAAATCAGAGTCTAACATAATGAATTTTAATGGTAGTAGCAGTGTGGTGTCGACGATGTATTGTTCATCTTTGGAAGGTGTCTATATACACACCAGTAGCACGAAAGAGATTGTTGATTCCTATTATAAAAGTCAGGTTTTATATATTGTCGTTGTAATTGTATCAATGATATGCTTTATTATCATTATTGTTATTTTAATTAATAGTTCTTTTGCACGGTTTAATAATCTTACATCAGAAGTTTCAAAAATAAAAAATGGAGAGTTTGTACGGCTTACAGAAAAGGGAAATGATGAAATTTCAGAACTAGGAAAACAGATAAATGATATGTTATCCACGTTGGAAAAATTAAATATTGAGAATACAAATAAACAGCTTTTGGCAAAGAATGCAGAGATTCGTTCTTTGCAGAATCAGATTAATGCACATTTTATGTATAATGTGTTAGAGACAATTAAGATGATGGCAGAGATAAAAGGAGATTTTGAAATTATGGAAAATAAGG
>CANPET010000228.1 GCA_947573465.1 uncultured Eubacterium sp. | reverse complement strand
AATAGATATGAAGTTTATTTTAACTCCCGGACATACAAGGGGAAGTGGATGCTATTATTTAGCCGAAAATGAAGTTTTGTTTAGTGGTGATACTTTATTCCATGCCAGTCGGGGCAGAACGGATTTTCCAGGTGGCAGTGAAGCTGCAATTATTCGTTCCATTAGAGAGAAATTATTAACGCTCCCAGGAGACACAGAAGTATATCCGGGACATATGGATATGACAACCGTTGACAGCGAAAAAATGTATTATTAAAGGGAAAAGAATTAACCATGATAGATATACAGATTCATCCTAGACAATTTGAATATGATATTCAATCAATGGTACAGGCTTTTTATGTGGGACATTCATTTCAAATAAATTCTGATGTAGAAAATGCATACAGAGTGTTAAATGTGGAGTTTTCAGATAAGGGAATCTGTGCCGGATTGATGGATAAAAATGGAAAGCTTTTTAACGAGCAGGTTGATTGTGAAATTTTTAAAGATAAGGATATTACAAAATTATCCGCTTCTGAGAGAAGAAACGCCAAAAATGCCCTTAAAAAGCTTTTGTATTGTATGCTTGTAAAAGATATAGGAAAAGACCTGCCATGGGGAAATCTCACAGGAATACGCCCTGCAAAGATACCTGGAATGTTATTGGAGCAGGGAATGTCAGAGGAACAGGTAAGAAAAGAGATGAAAGAGACTTATTTCATTTCAGATGACAAACTGGACTTAGCCATGGATGTATCAAAGATGGAGAAAAAAGTCCTTCAAGATGTGAATTATAAAGAAGGCTACAGTCTGTATGTTGGTATTCCATTTTGTCCAACCACATGTTTGTATTGCTCCTTTACCTCATATCCACTAAAAGTATATAAAGATAAAGTTGACAGCTATATTGATGCAGTGATAAAAGAAATCAGATTTCTTGGTGAAAAATTAAAGGGGAGAGAATTGAATTCTGTATATATTGGTGGTGGAACCCCAACTACTTTGGAGCCTGAACAGTTAGAGAGACTTATTACTGCATTGAAGGAAAATTTTGAGTTTAATACAGTGAAAGAGTTTACTGTGGAGGCAGGAAGACCGGATAGTATTACAAAAGAAAAGTTAATGGTATTAAAAGAGCAGGGAGTTTCCCGCATATCGATTAATCCACAGACAATGAATCAGGAAACACTTGATTTGATTGGAAGAAAACATACGATAGAGCAGGTAAAAGAAGCTTTTTGGATGGCTAGAGAATGTGGTATGGATAACATTAATATGGATTTTATTGTAGGACTTCCGGAAGAAACGCCCGAAATGGTTCGTTATTCCATGGAAGAGGCAATGAAATTAGAGCCGGATGGAATTACCATTCATTCTCTGGCGATTAAGCGTGCATCAAGGCTTAGCATGAATAAACAGAAGTATTCTGAACTCTCTATGGAAAATAGCACAGAATTAATGAATATTACGAAAGAATATGCTTACAACATGGGAATGAAGCCTTATTATTTATACAGACAGAAGAATATGGCAGGTAATCAGGAAAATGTAGGATATTCAAAGCCAGGTAAGGAAGGGCTGTATAATATTTTAATGATGGGCGATTATCAGGACGTGTGGGCAGTAGGTGCTGGAGCGGTAACCAAATTATTATCAGAAGATAGAAAGAGTGCCACAAGGATTGATACTTTGAAAAATGTGGATCTGTATATTGAGAGAATTGATGAGATGATAGAGCGTAAGAGAGATTGAAGGTAAAGTCTTGTTTTATTCTTTAATTAATAGTAAAATATGTAAGTTAGAAATAAAAAAGGAGCAAAAAGATGGCTTTAAGTAAGAAACCGGTAACTGGAATGAAAGATATTCTTCCAGAGGAGATGAAAATAAGAAATTATGTACAGAATGTAATTAAGGAAACTTATAATGCATTTGGTTTTACACAGATTGAGACACCTTGCGTAGAAAATATTGCAAATCTTACTAATAAGCAGGGTGGAGAAAATGAAAAATTAATTTTTAAGATTTTAAAAAGAGGAGAAAAGTTAAATCTGGAAACTGCACAGCAGGAAATGGATGTGGTGGATAATGGATTAAGATATGATCTCACCGTTCCTCTTGTCAGATATTATTCAAAAAATGCCAATGATTTGCCTTCACCGTTTAAGGCACTTCAAATGGGTAATGTTTGGCGTGCAGACAGGCCACAGCGTGGCAGATATCGTCAGTTTATGCAGTGTGATATTGATATATTGGGAGATCCTAGTAATCTGGCAGAAATTGAATTGATTCTTGCCACAACTACAACGCTTGGAAAGTTAGGATTTAAGAACTTCCAAATTCGAATTAATGAGAGAAGAATATTAAAGGCAATGGCAGCTTACAGTGGTTTCCCAGAGGAATCTTTTGACAGTGTGTTTATTATTCTTGATAAGATGGACAAGATTGGGCTGGACGGTGTAAAAGAAGAGTTGATTAAATATGATTTTGCACCAGAGTCTGTTGAAAAATATACACAGCTTTTTGCTGAAATTGAAAACCAGTCAGAGCCTATTGCATACTTAGCAGATAAGCTGGGAGATTTTATGGGTGATGATGTGAAACAGTGGATGGATGAAATTATTGATAGCGTGAAAGCTACAAAGGCATCTGACTTTGAGATTGTATTTGATCCAACACTTGTTAGAGGAATGTCTTATTATACAGGAACAATTTTTGAAATTGCCATTCCTGAGTTTGGCGGAAGCTGCGGTGGCGGTGGACGCTACGACAAGATGGTTGGTAAATTTACAGGACATGATGTTCCGGCTTGTGGATTTTCCATTGGATTTGAGAGAATTGTTCTATTGTTGATGGAACAGGGATTTAAGATTCCGGAAGATTATGATAAGGTTGTTTATTTGATTGAAAAAGGTGTCAATGGAGAGAGACTTTGTGAAGTTATTGCTCAGGCACAGGAAGAGAGAAAGACAGGAACACAGGTGCTTGTTACAAGAATGAATAAAAATAAAAAGTTCCAGAAGGAACAGCTGATGGAGCAGGGATATGAGAACTTCAAAGAGTTTTATAAAAATCCTTTGAAATAATAGAAATTATTAATTTGCTACTGGAACAACAGAGTAAAAATGAGATATAAAGAGTTAGAGAAAAGTCAGGAGGAAGTATCATGGCAGAGTCAATGCAGGGACTTCACAGAAGTCACAGATGTACAGAGGTTAGTAGTAAAAATATCGGTGAATCTGTTACCGTGATGGGATGGGTTCAGAA
>CANPET010000227.1 GCA_947573465.1 uncultured Eubacterium sp. | reverse complement strand
TTTATAGTGTTATCATGACCTGCTCCATTATCTTCTCCTGCCACACAGTTAATCATAATATCTCAATTACACGTATATTTATATAAAAGCACATAAAATACATGTAAATTTGCTGGATTTTCCCAGAGTATTACACGCAGATTTATTGAAAAAAGGATTTTATACGTGTAATATTCTTGTGATTTCCCCAAAATCAGATAAATATTACACGTAAATATATGAAAAATTTGAATTAGTATGTGTAATTGTTTTTTGTCGGTATTACATCAAAAAAAGCAAATGCCTGCCTATACTTTCCCTTTTGAATATTCCTGATTTGTAGGGAGGATTTTTCACTGCTGATTATAACGTAGAGAGGATACAGGAACTCGAGCTTCTTGAGTACATTTATAAAAGAAAAACAACACTTAATATCAAGGGAACATTTGATTCACATAATCAAATGTTCAGACTTACCTGAGAAAAAATCATCAGGATTTTTTCGAAGATTAAGTCGGTACTTGAAATATTAAGTGTTGTTTTTCTTTTATATAAATGTTCAAGAAGTAAGGTGAATGTATCCTCTCTACGCTATAGTCAGCAGGAAAATGTACCTCCCCTACAAACCGGAGTTTACAATTATTTATTAAATTTTATTTTAACATCTCCCATACCACAATCGACATCTATGTTCCTGCCTGTACCATTCGATAGTTTGACAGATTGCGATATTCCTTCATATTTTTCATTCCCCAGTTCTATCTCACCGGCACCAACTTTTAACGTATAATCAAACTCCCTGTAACCATTGTCAAGATTAGCCTTTACCTCGCCCATGCCACAATCGACATCCATATTATTCACAGAAGTACTCTCAATATCAAACTCACCAAGTCCGACATCAATATTACAGTTATTTAATTGGCTGTGTTCAATCTTTCCTTCTCCTGCCCCTACATCAATTTTAAAATTTTCTGCATCAATGCCACTGCATTTCATCTCGCCTGCTCCAATAGATACATCCACATAATTTAATTTATCTTTTGGAATATAAACATTGACCTCTCCTTCATGATGTATGGAAATACCAAGTCTTTTGGATACAGATATCTTCAAAATACCATCACTTACTTCATACTTTACATCCAATGATTTTGCATCATTCTGTATTCCAAATCCCTCTTCATTCCATTGATTTATTTTTACTTCGCCATATTTTGCTTTCACTTCCAAAGAATGAATTTCATATTGACTCCTTGAAAGTTTTATAATCGTATCTTTGTTAATTTCATTCATATTTTCATCGTCATCATAATCATCAAACCATTTCTCCAGATTTATTGATAACCTATTATTCATCACATCAGAATGAACAACTTCTCTGCCACCATTAACAACACCAATCGCCACCAAAATAATTCCGATACCAGCTAATATAGCGCATATAATTCCTAATATTTTAAACAGTTTCTTCATTATGCCTGCTCCTTTCCGTTACCAAATAGTCTTTTACAGCCTTTCACAATGCCGTTAAGCAGCCAAGGCAGAAATCTGACACAAAACAAAACTAAAGGAATTATCATAACAACTGCCAATGACAAAAGAAGTAATCCTGTTCCTGCCAACACCATTCCCCCTGCAAAACTGCTTGATAAAAATGCGGCTATAACCAACGCAACTCCTGACACACCAAATCCAAACACCAAAGCTCCTAATGTCACTAACACAGCAAAAAGACATGCAGCTGCGGCAATCACAAATCCTATCCAAAATGGAAAAGATATTATCAAAAGAATAATTGCAACAATCTTTGCGTCTTTGTTTTTAACCGTCTGACCTGTAGGGCTTGCATTTTTCTGACTATAATAATTATTTTTATTCTGAAAAGAGTTTTGTTCTCCTCTCCTATAATAAGGTACATACTCATTTCTATCAGATTTTATATCTGCATTTTCATTAAAATATTCTTCCGACTGTTCTTTTTGCACAACCTCTTCAATAATCTGCTTTGCAATATCCTCCGGTGTGCCCATTGACTCAGGCACTAACATATCATCCTGTATCATGGCATCCGCAAAATAATCTTCATAGTAATTCAATGCATCTGTTTTTTCATTTTCAGGGATTTTTGCCAACCGCCTTTCCAATTCTTTCATAAACTCCTTTTTAGTCATTGTTACTACCTAGCCTTTCTTCATTTTTTCTTTTAAATCCATCTTCTCCCAATAAAATATTTGATATTTTTGTAGAATAATTTTTCCACTCTACTTTATATAAACTTAATTGGGCACTGCCTTTCTCTGTGATTTTGTAGTACCTTCTGTTTCTGCCATCTATTGCCTTGTCATAAGTCTCAAAACACTCTTCCTTTTGAAGACGTCTGAGAACCGGATATAGCGTAGACTCCGATACATCAATAACATTTCTCACATCCTGAGTAATCTTATATCCATATGTGCCTTCTTTCTCTTTTGAAACAACCGACAATACAATGGCATCTAATAACGTTGAACCTGTATTAAAAACCATTTCACCCTCCTTACTTTCCTTTATATAATATTATATACCATATAGTATTATATGTGTCAACATTAATATCTTTATTCTACGATTACATTTTTTCTATTTTATTTATTTTATGATACCAATATTACTACGTATTTTCACTTGACCGTCCCCTACTTACAGTGCTATTATTTAAGATGGTTTACAAAAGTCAAATAGATATTCAAGCATATTGACTTGTTACCTGCAGAAATAATTAAAAAGAGGTATACGAAAATGAGTAAAAGTTTTGATGATTTACTTGCACAGGTTGCAGAATGTCCAAAGAAAACAGTTGCTGTAGCATGTGCACAGGATGATGCTGTACTGGATGCTGTTAAAGCGGCAAAAGACAGAGGCATTGCAGATGCAATATTAGTTGGTGACGAATCTAAAATTAGAACTATCGCAAGCGTCATAAAGATGGATTTGAGCGATTACCGGATTATCAATGTTGAAGATACAATTGAAGCTGCAAGAACTGCTGTTAAGTTAGTTCACGATGGTGAGGCTGACATGTATATGAAAGGGTTGATTGATACAAAATCTTTCCTTAGAAGTGTATTAGATAAAGAAGTTGGTTTAAGAACAGACAAAACTTTATCACATGTCTGTGTATTTGAAGTTAAGGGCATTGATCATCTTTTATTCTTATCAGATGTTGCTTTCGTTCCTTATCCAGATCTTGAAACAAAGGCAAACATTATAAAGAACACAGTAGAGATTGCACAT
>CANPET010000226.1 GCA_947573465.1 uncultured Eubacterium sp. | reverse complement strand
TAATATATGCATTCATTCTTTATTCCGTTCCTTTAATTATAGAAGATAGTTTTTTTACAGAAGTTGGAACAGAAGGCGTGAGTTTTGAGTTATTTTAATTTTTGAAGGGAATATTTATTGTGACATGCGAAAGAATATAATCCACGGTTGACAAACCATCATAAAATATTTATTATATCTTTATATGTAAAATGCCGTGAAGAAAAGGAGTAGTAAATAACCTTCCATAGAGAGAAAGGGATGGTGGAAACCTTTCGGAGAAGTGTTTATGAAGGTAGTTTCTGAGCAGTTATGGTGAGAAAGAACAGTGATGTTCATTAGCTATGACCGGTTCGTCCCCGTTAAAAGATATGATGAGAGATAAACAAAGGTGGTACCGCGATAATTCGCCCTTTGATGTGCTACCAATACATAAGAAAAGAGCAGCACAGCTGCTCTTTTTCTTACATATGAGGAAATTGGTTCATCTATTTTTATTATTGTCTCGATAGTTTACGAGGAAAATAAGTATATAAAACGATAGGAATATTTTCGTAATACTATTGAGATTGATTATAGGAGTCGGAACACTTGTTTGAGCACTGAGAAGCAAACTTGTTTGCTCTGAGTGCGAGTTTGTGGAGACGATTTATAAGCAACGAAAATAGTATAGAAAATAGACGTGTTTTATATACTTATTTTCCCCGTAAACTACAAGATAGGAGAAGAAAAGATGAAAGAATTTGAGAAGAATTACAATCCGGCAGAGATTGAAGACAGATTGTATGAAAAATGGCAGGAGAAGAAATACTTCCACGCAGAAGTAGACAGAAGCAAGAAACCATTTACCATTGTGATGCCGCCACCAAACATTACAGGACAGCTTCACATGGGACATGCATTAGATAATACAATGCAGGATATTTTAATCAGATTTAAGAGAATGCAGGGATATAATGCATTATGGCAGCCGGGTACAGACCATGCATCGATTGCTACAGAGGTTAAGATTATTGATTCCTTAAAAGAGCAGGGAATTAACAAGGAAGACCTTGGACGTGAAGGATTTTTAGAGAAAGCATGGGATTGGAAAGCAGAGTACGGCGGACGTATTATCAATCAGTTAAAGCGTCTTGGTTCATCAGCAGACTGGGACAGAGAACGTTTTACAATGGATGATGGATGTTCAGATGCGGTACAGGATGTATTTGTTAAGTTATATAATAAAAAATTAATTTATAAAGGTTCCAGATTAATTAACTGGTGTCCGGTATGTCAGACATCTATCAGTGATGCAGAAGTAGAACATGTAGATATGGCAGGTCATTTCTGGCATATTAATTATCCGGTTGTTGGAGAAGAAGGACGTTTCCTTGAGATTGCAACAACCCGACCGGAGACAATGCTTGGCGATAGTGCTGTAGCAGTAAACGCAGAAGACGACAGATATAAAGACCTGATTGGAAAGATGGTGGAATTACCATTGACAGGTCGCCAGATTCCGGTTATTGCAGATGAACATGCAGATATGGAAAAAGGAACCGGTGTTGTTAAGATTACACCTGCCCATGATCCGAACGATTATGAGGTTGGAAAACGCCATAATTTACCGGAAATTAATATGTTAAATGATGATGGAACAATCAACGAGATTGGTGGCAAATATGCCGGTATGGACCGTTTTGATGCCAGAAAGGCTATTCTGAAGGATTTAGACGAATTAGGTCTTTTGGTTGAAACAGAAGATTTGGTTCACAGCGTAGGTACTCATGACCGTTGTAAATCAACAGTAGAGCCAATGATTAAACCACAGTGGTTTGTAGCTATGGAAGAGTTGGCAAAGCCGGCAATGGAAGCTGTTAAAAATGGTGAATTAAAACTGATTCCGGAACGTATGAATAAGACATACTTTAACTGGTTAGAGAATATCCGTGACTGGTGTATTTCACGTCAGTTATGGTGGGGACACAGAATTCCTGCATATTATTGTCAGGATTGTGGGGAAGTGGTTGTTTCAAAAGAAGCACCAACGGTTTGTCCAAAGTGTGGAAAGAATCACTTTAAGCAGGACGAGGATACATTAGATACATGGTTCTCATCGGCATTATGGCCATTTAGTACACTTGGCTGGCCAGAGAATACAGAAGATTATGATTATTTCTATCCAACAGATGTACTTGTTACAGGATATGATATTATTTTCTTCTGGGTTATCAGAATGGTATTTTCAGGACTGGAGCACACAGATAAACTTCCTTTCCATACAGTAGTGTTCCACGGACTTGTTCGTGACGACCAGGGACGCAAGATGTCCAAGTCTTTAGGAAATGGTATTGACCCATTAGAGGTTATTGATAAATACGGCGCAGATGCCCTTCGATTTACATTGATTACAGGAAATGCACCTGGTAATGATATGAGATTCTACTGGGAGAGAGTAGAGGCATCACGTAACTTTGCAAATAAGGTATGGAATGCTTCCAGATTTATTCAGATGAATCTTCCAGAAGAAAATATTGATTTAAATAATAAGCCTGAGAATTTGACAGATGCAGATAAATGGATTCTGTCAAAATCAAACACATTAGCAAAAGATGTGACAGAAAACCTTGATAAATATGAATTAGGTATCGCAGCTGACAAAATTTACAACTTTATTTGGGAAGAATTTTGTGATTGGTATATTGAAATGGTTAAGCCAAGATTGTACAATGATAGTGATGACACAAAACAGGCAGCACTTTGGACGTTGAAGAAAGTATTAATTGATTCATTAAAACTTCTTCATCCATATATGCCATTTGTCACAGAAGAAATTTTCTGTACATTACAGGACGAGGAAGAGTCTATTATGATTTCTAATTGGCCTGAGTATACAGAAGAGTACAACTTTGCAAAGGAAGAGGCTGCTGTAGAGACAATCAAGGAAGCTGTTCGTTCTATTCGAAATATCCGTTCAGAAATGAATGTAGCACCTAGCAAGAAAGCAAAAGTATTTGTTGTATCAGAAGATGCAGATGTCCGTGAAATATTTGAAAATGGAAATGTATTCTTTGCTACTTTAGGTTATGCCAGCGAGGTTGCTATCCAGTCTGATAAAACAGACATTGGAGATGATGCAGTATCTGTAGTGATTCCAAAGGCTACAATCTATATGCCATTTGCTGAATTAGTAGATATTGCAAAAGAGAAAGAACGTCTTGAAAAAGAAGTACAGAAGTTAGAAAAAGAACTTGCTCGTGTAAATGGAATGCTTTCTAATGAGAACTTTGTAAGTAAAGCTCCTGAGAAGAAAATTAATGAGGAGAAG
>CANPET010000225.1 GCA_947573465.1 uncultured Eubacterium sp. | reverse complement strand
AGAAAGATACAACATCCATTCTCTTCTTTCCTTCTAATTGTAATTCTTTGATATCTAAATAGCCGTCTCCTGTTGCTACCTGTAACGATTTATTCTTTTTACAAATGGTTCCAGGCTCTTCCTTCACAACTTCATCAACTACATCTGCTGACCAGATTTTTAATACCTTTCCATCCAGATAAGTATAAGCACTTGGCCATGGATTTAATCCCCTGACCAATCTTTCAATTTCTATTGCAGATTTATTAAAATCAATTTGTCCTAATTCTTTTGTAATCTTTCCTGCATAAGTGGACTCCTCATCCTTTTGAGGTATACGTGTGGCTGTATTGTTTTCCAACTTTTGAAGAGTTTGCAAAATTAATGCTCCACCCTCTAATGCCAGTTTATCAAACAAACTGCCACCGGTTTCTTTCTCATCTAATTTTACGATTGCTTTATCAATCATATCACCTGTGTCTAAACCTTCTGCCATATACATAGTAGTCACACCGCTGTTTTCTTCTCCATCAATGACTGCCCACTGTATTGGCGCAGCACCTCTGTATTTTGGAAGCAGGGATGCGTGAACATTGATACAGCCGTATTTCGGCAAATCTAATATTTCTTTCGAAAGAATCTGTCCAAAAGCAATCACCACAATCACATCCGGATTCATCTCTCTTAGTATATCCACAAATTCAGGATTTCTTACTTTATCCGGTTGAAAAACCGGTATTTCAAGTTCAAGTGCTTTTTCTTTTACCGGTGTAAACTGCATCTTATGTCCTCGTCCCTTTGGTCTGTCCTGCTGTGTTACAACACCCACAACCTCATGCTCTTCTGCAATTTTTTCCAAAGCCGGAACTGAAAAATCCGGTGTTCCCATAAAGACAACTCTCATCTATTACCTCCAATAAAATCTTACTGCTCTTCTCCATACAGTTCTTCATTGTTATATAATTTACCTTCCACCTTATCTACATATACAACTCCATCTAAATGATCGTTTTCATGTAAGATACATCTGGCAAGAAGTCCTTCTGCCTCCATCTCAAACTCTTCCATCTTTTCATTGAATGCACGAACTTTTACCCAGTTAGCTCTCGTTACCATTCCTGATTTTCCCGGTACACTTAGGCATCCCTCATAATCTGTCTGACTGCCGTCTCTATCTATAATTTCCGGATTGATAAATACATAAGGTACACTGTTTCCTTCTTCATCTCCACAATCTACTACAAATATTCTTTTCAAAATGCCTACCTGTGGTGCTGCAAGTCCCACACCGTTTGCTTCATACATGGTGTCAAACATATCTCCAATGAGAATTTTTGTTCTTAAATTCACATCTTTTACCGGCTTACAAACCTTTCTAAGACATTCTTCTCCTAATTCTCTCACATTTCTAATTGCCATAATGTTCTCCTTTTCTATATTCTCTAGTCCAGCCATCAGCTCGAATACGCTTCGCTTCTTCTCGCTGTGCCAGAGCATCATATGCTCCGGCACTCGATATCAGATATAATTGTCTAAAAGGTTGCAAGCAACCTTTTTTGACAATTATATCTAATATCTGACGACTGGACTATCTTATGCTTTAAAATCAAATTGTACACTAATTTTTTTGAATTTCTGTGAACAATTTATTACATCTTCTAAATAATTTTTTAAACTTATCATTCGAACCCGATTATTACTTTTCAAATAAATGATTTTTCGATATGTATCGTTTATTTTCGCCACTGGCGGGTCTGCCGGACCGATAACCAATAATTGTTCGAAATAACGATCTTTATATTGTTTAATGACATCCACGAATTCCTCTGTAACTTGTATCAGTTCTTTCTGTTCCTTACTTTGCAGCAATATGGACACCATATTCGATGCCGGAGGATATTGCATCAATTTTCTATATGACATCTCCTCTTCATAAAACGCCTCATAATCCTGGTGGCTGGCAGTCTCTATACTGTAATTATCCGGTGTATATGTTTGAATCACCACATGTCCTGGCAGGTCACTTCTTCCTGCTCTTCCTGCTGCCTGACATAATAACTGGAACGTGGTTTCCGTTGCACTGTAGTCTGATGCATAAAGAGACATATCTGCTGCGATTACCCCAACCAAAGTCACTCCTGGAAAATCATGCCCTTTCACAATCATTTGCGTTCCTACTAAAATATCTGCTTCTCTGTTTGCAAATGCTGAAAGAATTTCTTCATGTCCACCCTTTTTTGATGTGGTATCTGCATCCATTCTAAGAACCCTTGCCTCTGGAAACATTTTTTTCACAGCTGATTCTATCTGCTGTGTTCCAATTCCAAAACCGCCTAAATACTTAGAGCCACATTTTGGACAAACATTTGGTAAATCCTCCGTATGTCCACAATAATGACATATTAATTTTCTGTTTCGGTGAAGTTTTAATGTCACATCACAATGAGGACATTTCATTGCCTCTCCACAATCCCTGCAGGATACAAATCCTGCATACCCTCTTCTGTTAATAAACAACATCGTCTGTTGCTTTTTATCTAATCTATCCTGAATCAATTCCTGAAGCTGCTCACTAAAAATTGATTTATTGTCTTTTTTTAATTCTTCCCTTAAATCCACTACAGATACATCAGGAAGCTTTCCTTTTTCTCTATAATCTAATTTATGTAAGTGGTACACGCCACTTCTTGCTCTATAATAAGATTCTATAGAAGGTGTTGCTGAACCTAACACAAGAGCCGCTCCCTCATCTTTTGCCCGTTTGATTGCCACCTCTACAGCATGGTATTTCGGAACGGATTCACTCTTATAAGCATTTTCATGTTCCTCATCAATCACAATCAGCCCCAGATTTTTAAATGGTGTAAACAAAGCAGATCTTGGTCCAATCATAATATGGATATCACCATTTTTTGCTCTCTCAAACTGGTCATACCGTTCTCCTTTAGAGAGCCTTGAATTAATAATAGATACTTCATCTCCAAACCGTCTCGTAAACCGCATAACCGTCTGGTAAGTTAGTGCAATCTCTGGAATTAATACAATCACATCTTTTCCTGCCTTGATTGTGTAATCAATCAAATCCATATATACTTCCGTTTTCCCACTGCCTGTAATACCATGAATCAAATGGATATTGGGCTTTTCTTCCTTACCAAAGCTCATTGTCTCTTTAATACTTTCAGCCACTGCTCTTTGCTGGGGATTCAGTACAATATTATATTCCTTTTGTTCCTCTAGTTTCACCGGCTTTCTGTAATCTATATCACTTTGAATTTTGATATCTCCCAACTGCTCCATTGTTTTTAGAGTACTGGCT
>CANPET010000224.1 GCA_947573465.1 uncultured Eubacterium sp. | reverse complement strand
TTTATTTTATAATTGGGTTCAAAAATTTTATAATGTTCCACCTCAAATTTCGTCAAATCTTCTATCTGCGTTATGTCTTTTTCAACCTCTCCTACATCATACACAATATAGTCTGACAACAAATCTTCTATACTACAGTCTAATGTCAGACTTAAACGGTATAACATATCACCTTTTGCCTTTGCCAAATCTTTGTGCCCTTGTTCATAATCCTGATATGAGCGATAATTGATACCGCTAAGTTCTGCCACTTCTCTTTGACTCATATTCCTCAGTTCTCGCAATTCTTTTAGTTTCATTGTATGCCTCTTTAAAATTTTGTAACAATTAAAAACCTCTTGCTTTTAGTATACGCATTTTTGCGTACAATTCAAGAGATTTTAGAAATATTATAAAATATTAAATTTATTAAGTATGAAACCGGCGACGCAGTTCCCGTATAAACTCATTACCAAGTGTCACTACACATGCTGCCAGCAAGAGCAATGCACTGCCTCCCATCACAGCCAATGCCCATCTGCTTTCTTTATGCCATACACAAAGACCAATAACAGCCCCCACTATGGCAAAGATAATCAGCAATAACATTGGGAGCATATTCTGCTTTTGTTTTTCGATATCTGTAAAAAACATTAATCCCGAAACGACAAGCCCACCAAAACAAACCAGAGGAACAACCTCGACGGCCCAGCCCGATGCAAGAAAAACATCAATCAATGTTAAAAGTATACTTGTACAGATTATAGCTTTAACAAACTGGCTGATGCGATTATATTCTACCAAATCCGGAGATAAGATTAAGGTCCACGCTGTATATAATGACATCAAAACAATAAGGCTCCATGCTGCTCCACCAATTACTATGTTTAAAATGGGACAGATAACTGCTGAAAATAAAAAGAGCCATCTCATCGTGCTGAAAAACTTTTGTCGTTTTAATTTTCGCTTTTCTACATAAGGGTATGTTATCTTAATTTTCATAGTTCTCGCTCCCTTCTACACTTACTGCCACTCCGTCAGCCTGAAGCAGATCGTACATTTTTTCTTCAAAGGAAGGATCTACTGTCATCTTTGCGATAGAAAAAGTTGTTACGTTATTAAAAGTTACTACAGAACACCCGGCACGATTCGTAATCGCTGTTCCCAAAATAAAATCCATGCTCTCAATATGTTTTGAAATAGAAGAAGGCATTTCGACAACACCGAGATTCGAAAGGGTATTTGTAAAAATTTTATCTCCCAAAAATCCGTAAATCACTTTCGCAACAGGTTGTTTCACGGCAAGTGGAACGTATTTCAACATATTTACCATTTTTTCTGTTGAAGTAAGCATTTCATTCATTGCTTCCTTTGATGCTTTTTTATGTAACTGTTCATTAATTTCATCTACCATAGAAAAAGCATCACCAATTTCTGCTATTGGAATCCGAATTCCAC
This sequence comes from uncultured Eubacterium sp., assembly GCA_947573465.1. Taxonomy (GTDB): domain Bacteria; phylum Bacillota; class Clostridia; order Lachnospirales; family Lachnospiraceae; genus Eubacterium_G. The sequence continues at coordinate 1,892 of CANPET010000224.1, read as the reverse complement.
AATACATTGAAAAATTACGAACAGTTTCTGACGGATAAAACTTTCTCATATTTACCGGCACCTGAATACTGATATCTCCTGACAATTCATCCGTTGCAGCTTTTCCTGCAAGAAACATCAACATTAACAAATATCCAGTAATCGTTGTATTGTATTTTTTTGCCGCCTCTTTTAATTCTAATGTATTCATTTTCAGATGAACGATACGGCAAGGAGTGTTAACTGCCAATTTACCACTCATTTGTACTGCTGTTTTATCAATAAATCCGGAAGCTGTATCACTCTGTGGCACTTTAGCAAAAGCATTTTCAAACTCCTCGGTATCTGGAATATCATTCGCATTCCAAAGTGTCTCGTCCATCATAATATCTGTCTCTACCAGTCTCAGATATTCTGCTGTCAAAGTTTTCAGAAAGGTCATACCTCCTGTTCCGTCTGTCAACACATGGAAAAATTCCACACTGATTCGGTTATTGTAATAAAGAACACGAAACGATTGAGAACCACTGTAAGAAACCTGAATCGGCTGACATGGAATATCATTTTCCTGTTCCACACAAAAACGCCTCTTTGCCGTGTCCAGATAATGCCAGAAAAACCCTTTCTTTAACGTTGTGGCAAAGCTTGGAAAACGCTTTATTGTGAAGTTCAATGCCATCTGCAACAACTCTGGGATAACATCTTTTTTTAAATAAACCGACATACGAAAAATTGGCATGCTACCATGTTTCATGGACATTGGATATATTTTTGCCGCATCATCCAGTGCGAACCACAATATTGGTGGTCTGGCATAAAATCCACCAAGATATTTAATATCCAGCAATTCTAAAGCTTTTTCTAATGGTACTCCTACAGCATTATAATATAGAATTGCCTTTTCAAAATCCTCACACAATATTTTCTTTTCCGTATTTTTCAAAAGACAATGCGTATGAAACTCTTGAAAAAAATCCTTTAACATTTCTACTTTTTCATCAGATTGTTTTTCTATATATTCTTTAAAATCATTCTCCCTAATATTTTTCATATACTTTAATTTCCTTTTTATGTTACTCCCACTCCAATTCAACCGGGCAATGATCTGAACCTAATACATCTGTGTGTATTTTTGCATCTTTCATTCTTTCTTTAATATTATCAGACACTAAGAAGTAGTCAATACGCCACCCTGCATTCTTTTCACGTGCCTTGAACCTATATGACCACCAACTATAAACGCTTTCTACATCCGGGTAGAAATAACGAAAACTGTCCACAAATCCACTGTCCAGAAGTTCTGTCATTTTTCCACGCTCTTCGTCTGTAAATCCGGCGTTTTTTCTATTTGTCTTTGGATTTTTCAAGTCAATCTCCTTATGCGCCACATTCATATCTCCACAGACAATAACCCCTTTCTTTTGTGACAGATGATTCAGATATTCTCTAAAATCATCTTCCCACTCCATACGATAATCCAGTCTTGCCAGTTCATTTTGGGAATTCGGTGTGTAAACCGTAATCAGATAATAGTCTTCATATTCCAATGTGATTACGCGTCCCTCCTGGTCATGCTTTTCGATTCCCATTCCATAACTTACTGAGATTGGTTCATGTTTTGTAAATATTGCTGTTCCTGAATATCCTTTTTTCAAAGCATAATTCCAATATTGATAATATCCCGGCAAATCCAAATCGATTTGTCCTTCCTGTAATTTTGTCTCTTGTAAGCAGAAAAAATCTGCATCCAATTTTTTAAAGTCATCTAAAAAATTCTTTCCTACACAGGCACGCAGCCCATTTACATTCCATGATATAAATTTCATCTTGTTCTCCTTTTTTCTTAATTCGTTCTAACATCTCTTCTGCAAACTCCAATAATGTTTCTTTATCTTCGTTTAGTATTTGGTCTG
>CANPET010000223.1 GCA_947573465.1 uncultured Eubacterium sp. | reverse complement strand
AATGTATTCTTTATTTGATTTGGTGACCGAAAATTTGGCAAGTTCCATATTTGATGGAATAAAAAATAGTGGTTTATTAGATAAATATAAAGAAGAATACACTGTGCCGGATGCGGATGAAAATTTTCTTATGTGGACATTGGTGTTTCTGGCAATGGATGCATCCATATTAGAGAATATTAATCATGAGATAAATAGTGGAGTGAACAGTAATTCCAGAATTACGTTTGAAGAAGTGGCAACAGAGCGTGCTGATGGTAGAACAAATATTTTAAGTGCAGTGGTTGATAATGAGAGTATGAGAAAACATATCAAAAAAACGGAGATGAATGGATTTAATGGACCAATTTGGAATGGGATGAATGGTATTTATGTTTGGCTGATAGATCTTCCATATTTGAATAAAAATATAAAATCAGAATGGTTTATTGGTTTGGAAAGAGATATGAAATTATTGCAACGTCATCATAATGGTGAGAAACTGCACAAAGATGACTATGCATATCTGATTGCAAAAAATTACATGAAAAAAAATGAAGATTGCACTGAACTTGCAATGGTAACTCTAAAAGATGGCAAACTGATAGAAGAAATAATGTCTGTGGCAGATAAATGCATAATAGAAGTTATGTTAAAATATGAGAAAAAAATAAAAGAATATAAAGATATGATTTTATCAAGAGATCCTGACAGAGTGAAAAAGCAAAGAATGTATTTACAACAGAAGATGTTTCGGGCAGATGGGATGTTTATGAATATGGCACATAAAAAACTAATGGAGAATGGAAGACTAAAACCTCTAAGTAATGAACAAAAGAAGAGTGCAGCTATGGTGATGATATATAGATAATTGCTTTTTCCTCTGAATTTTATTAAAATATCTATCAAATAAGAAATAAAAACGGAGGAGAAAATGAACGGAAAAAAATTAGGTTTTGGTCTTATGAGACTTCCATTGATTGCAGAAAATGATGCAGGAGATATTGACATTGAAGAAATGTCAAAAATGGTAGACACATTTTTGGAAAGAGGTTTTACATATTTTGATACTGCATGGATGTATTGTGGATTTAAGAGTGAAGATGCTACGAAAGAAGCACTGGTAAAGCGTCATCCAAGAGACAGTTTTACACTAGCTGACAAGCTGCATGGAGGATTTTTTAACAACTTAGAAGAGGCAGACAATATCTTTCATGAACAGCTTAGAAAAACAGGAGTAGAGTATTTTGATTACTATTTGCTTCATGATGTTGGCTTAGATCATTATAAGAAATATACAGAATTAGGCTGCTTTGAATGGTTAGTAGATAAGAAGAAACAGGGATTGGTAAAGAATATTGGTTTTTCTTACCATGATAACGCAGAATTGTTAGATAAAGTGTTGTCAGAACACCCGGAAATAGAATTTGTGCAGCTTCAGATTAACTATCTTGACTGGGACAGTGAGGGAGTGCAATCTAGAAAATGTTACGAAGTAGCAACAAAACATGGTGTACCTGTTATTGTAATGGAACCGGTAAAAGGCGGAACGCTGGCCAATGTACCGGCATCTGTAGAAGAGCATTTTAAGACATATAATTCAGAAATGTCCGTTCCATCATGGGCGATTCGATTTGCAGCCAGTCTAGATAATGTTATGATGGTACTCAGTGGAATGAGTAATATGGAACAGTTATTGGATAATACAGATTATATGATGGATTTTAAACCTCTAAATCAGGAGGAATTAAAGGTAGTACAGGATGCAGTAGATATATTAAATGCAAATATCGAAATTCCATGTACAGGATGCTCTTATTGTACAGAAGGCTGTCCAAAGAAGATTGCTATTCCGAAATATTTTTCGTTATATAATGCAGATAAGCAGGAAGTAAAAGAAAAAGGCTGGACTCCTCAAGGGGAATACTATGACAGATTGACAGGAACATTTGGTAAGGCAAGTGATTGTATTGCCTGTGGTAAATGTGAAAAAATCTGTCCTCAGAATCTTCCAATTATTGAAGATTTGAAAAAAGTTGCAGAACATTTTGGAAAATAAATAGAATATATAAAGCTCCAGACAGAAAATTTGAAACTGCCTGGAGTTTTGTATTATAAATATTTATTTTCTGATTTTTCAACAAGTTTCTGAAACCTTCTGTCGATTTCGTTTTGCAGTTCTGAAACAATATCTTTATATTCATCCTTTGCCAGATGCTTTGTTCTTCCCATCATTTCAAGCCATTTTACAACAGGAATAGCTTTGTCAGATGTTTTCGGATTATAGCTTAGTTTGGTATTTCCCTGCTCTACTTCGTATAACGGAAAATAACAGCAGTCCACAGCAGCTTCAATTATTTTACGTTCTGTAGCCGGATTATCATTCCAGTTCAAAGGACAGGAAGAGAGAGCCTTTACATAAGCAGTACCATGATGCTTCGCATAGTAGGCAGCTTTTGCAGCTTTCTTCATAAAGTCTACAGGATTGGATTCGGCCACTGTTGCAACATAAGGAATATTTGCAGCAGCCATAATTTGTGCCATATCTTTGTGAAAAAATGTTTTACCGAACTGCTCCTGTCCAATATGGGAGGTAGAACTTTTTGCACCTTTTGGAGTGGAATAAGATAACTGATATCCGGTATTCATATATCCGCCATTGTCATATTCAAAAAGTATCAGCCGATGGCCTCGAAGAGCTGTTCCAAGGGCAGACCCCATGCCAATATCCATTCCGCCATCACCACTGACCATGATAAATACAATATCTCCTTTTGGAATTTCGCCTTTTTCCTGCTTGCGGTGACAGACTTCCACGATGCCGCTCAGGGTGGCAGCACCATTTTGAAATAAATTGTGTACATATGGTACCTTAAAACTTGTTTTCGGATAAGCTGTAGTAACAATCATGCCACAACCGGTCTGAAACAGTAAAACTACCGGATCTTCAATAACACGCATTAATAAGTTTAGATTAACGATAATACCACATCCGGGGCAGGCACCATGTCCTGGTGCAATACGTTTTGGCATAGCGGTTGTGGCATTGATCGTTGCCCCGCTGACATTTAAAGAATCTTCCTGTTTTGTAACACTGGTGATTCCAAGCTTTGTTTTTTCCGGTGTTAATGGGTCAAAAAAGTTTTCGCGCTGCTCATCCGGGATTCCGGCAGTCGTACCATAATAAATGAGTTCGTTATTTTCACTGTGAAACATTTCTATTGCATCTTCCACATAGAAATCTTTTCCGCCCAGACCATAAATAATAGAAGAAATATCTGTAACACATCCGTATTTCTGTAATGCTGCACGAATTTCTATAGAAAGATTTCCACCAATGGCACCGTAACTATCCTGTCTGTCAGCAAT
>CANPET010000222.1 GCA_947573465.1 uncultured Eubacterium sp. | reverse complement strand
AGAATTTAATATATTTGTATATAAAAACAGACCATACAATTTAAAACTAAAAATTGATTTTCAATATCAATTTTTAAGACTTACCTGAAACGGATTTCCTCAGAAATCCGTTGAAGATGAAGTCGGTGTTTTAAAATTAATGGTCTGTTCTTATATTTACAAATAATTAAATTCTGAGTTTTTCAAAAATTACCACAATATACTTTGTTCAATTTATTGCATTTTATGCGTTTAATGCCTGCTCTAAATCTGCAATAATATCTTCTGCATCTTCTATTCCTACAGAAAATCTGATTAAATCAGGCTGTACTCCTGCTTCAATTAACTGTTCATCCGTTAACTGTCTATGTGTATGACTTGCCGGATGAAGTACACAGGATCTGGCATCTGCCACGAGGGTTACAATAGCTTTATCACCTTTTAATCCCGGATAATTTACCCAGGCAACTTTATCATTATTTGCCAGCCATTCAGCCACTTTTAATGCATTTTCACAATGTCTTGGCATTCTAAGATGAAGTGTTTCAAGCCCTACATTTAAAAGGAATGCATTCATCGGTGATGGTATGGAACCTAAATCTCTCATAATCTGCGCTGTAGCCTTTGTAATATATCCTGCTTTACCAAAGTCCTTTGCATAAATCAAACCATGATATGATTCATCAGGCTCTGTCATTCCCGGGAATTTTTCTTTGTTTGCTTCCCAGTCAAAATTTCCACTATCCACAATTGCTCCACCTACTGACATAGCATGCCCATCCATATACTTTGTTGTGGAATGAGTAACAATATCTACTCCAAACTCAAAAGGTCTGCAATTAATTGGTGTTGGGAAAGTATTATCTACGATAAAAGGCACACCATGTGCATGTGCAGCTTTCGCAAATTTTTCAAAATCTAATACAACATTGGTTGGATTTGAAACAGACTCTCCAAAAACACATTTTGTATTCGGCTGAAATAACTTATCTAATTCTTCCGGTTCAATCTCAGGATCAATAAATGTCACATCAACGCCCATTTTTTTCATGGTAACACCAAACAAATTGAAAGTACCACCATACACATTGGATGAACAAATAAGATGGTCTCCCGCTTCACAAACATTAAACACAGCGTAAAAGTTTGCTGCCTGACCTGATGATGTAAGCATTGCTGCCACACCACCTTCTAATTCACAGATTTTCGCTGCCACGGCATCATTAGTAGGATTTTGCAATCTTGTATAAAAATAACCACTGTCTTCTAAATCAAACAGTCTTCCCATCTGCTCTGATGTGTCATACTTAAATGTAGTGCTCTGATATATTGGAAGCACTCTTGGCTCTCCTTTTTTCGGTTTCCATCCTCCCTGTACACAAATTGTTCCTTTATTATTGTTCATAATGTATCTCCTTTCCTTCTATCCATAATATTTTAAATTTAAATATGTTTTGTGCCTTTCCTATTCTGGTTTATAATCTTTCAAATAAATGTGACTGATAATACAACATATGGAAAACAATATTACAATTACTGCTGTTGATATCATAAAGAAGGCTTTATTCATGATTGGTATCACACACACATCAATAAAAAATAGTACAAATAAAACTGTACTGATTTTATTGCATAACTTCCCAATTTTAATTTTCTTTTCTTCTGTCATATCTTTGTATCCTCTTTTCTTATTTTGTAAAACATGGGATGCCCACTAGTCATGCAGCTCGATTACTCGAAGAGTGGCGTTGAAAAATAACGTTCTGCTGTATCCGGCAACACAGTAACTACTGTTTTTCCTTTTCCTAATTTCTTAGCAAGTTTTATCGCAGCTGCCACATTTGTTCCACTGGAAATACCACACATTAGTCCTTCTTTTCTTGCCAGATCTTTTGCAGTATTGATGGCTTCATCATCTGTTACGATGTATATTTCATCATAAATATTCTGATCTAATATCTCTGGAATAATTCCATCTCCTATTCCCATCTGCAAATGTGTTCCAATATTTCCTCCTGCTAGTATCGCCGCATTTTCTGGTTCCACTGCCCATATTTCAATATCAGGATTTTGTGCTTTCAATACTGTTCCAATACCGGTTATCGTTCCACCGGTTCCTATTCCTGAACAAAAACCATGAATCGGTCCTTCCACCTGTTCCATAATTTCCAATCCGGTATGATGTCTGTGTGCCTTTACGTTATTAGGATTTTCAAACTGTTGTGGGACAAACACATTTGGATCTTTATCAGCCATATCAAGGGCTGTTTTTAAACATTCATCTATGCATTTTCCAATATCTCCATCATCATGAATTAGAATAACATCTGCACCATAATGCTTTACTAATTTTCTTCTTTCCTCACTAACAGAATCGGGCATAATAATAATGGTTTTATATCCTTTCACTGCTCCTACCAAAGATAATCCAATTCCCTGATTTCCACTGGTAGGTTCTACAATAATTGTATTTTCATGGATTTTTCCGGCAGCCTCTGCCGCTTTAATCATTTCATATGCCGTCCTTGTTTTGATGGAACCTCCTACGTTGAGTCCCTCAAACTTTACCAAAACCTCTGCTGAATCTTCATCTACCATATGATTTAACCGAACCATAGGTGTATGACCTATAAATTCCAAAACATTATTAAATATCATAATCTGTTCCTTTTATTATTTTCTCTATTATTATATTTTTTCGTTAACTAATTTATTATATCTATTCCTCTTGGATTAAGCAAGTATTCCTTTCAAATCTTTGTTTTGTTATGTTTATTCTGTATCTTACAACCGAGCTGTCACATTTTTTATGTGATGTTTTTAAAAATCTATTGACTATTAAAAACGTGTGTATTAAACTGAAATTCCAATTACAAAGAAAGGAGGTCATGACAATGAATTCTAATATTACAATTGAACAAATCAGCGATTTATTTGATACCAAAATAACACAACTAAAAAATGATCTGGAACTGTCCCTGGATGAAAAATTAGAAACAAAATTAGAAGAAAAACTAGAAACTAAATTAGAAGAAAAATTGGATGCTAAATTAGATGAAAAACTAGATATAAAATTAGATGAAAAGCTAGATGCTAAATTTGATGAAAAATTGGATGCTAAATTTGATGAAAAACTAAGTCCTATATATAATCGTCTCGATAACATTGAGAATCGTCTGGATAATGTAGATAACCGATTGGATAATCTAGATGACAGATTAAAGAATGTGGAATTAACTCAGGAAAATAAAATTCTACCAGCTATTAATGAATTAACTTCCGTCTATTTATCAACATATAAAACCTTTGAAAAAAAGTCTAAACAAATCGATACATTAGTCGAAGATGTAAAAGTTATAAAATTAGTGTTGGAAGATCATAGTCGAAAATTACAAAAAATTGGTTCTATACTTTACTTGGGGGTAAGGTATAGGACCTTTTTTATCTTTTGTGA
>CANPET010000221.1 GCA_947573465.1 uncultured Eubacterium sp. | reverse complement strand
GAAGAATGATGTGGTTGTATTTGTCCGGAATCTCATGGACAATGTACTTTGTCAGGATGCGTATGATGCATTATCAGAAAAAGTCGACAAGACATTACGAGTAGTAAGCAGAATCCAGGATGAACTGAAAAAGGATGCAGGCAAATCAAAAGATCAGTCGGCACAACTCCTGGACATTGCAAATTGCGATGCTTTTCGGGAACTGGATAATATCCTAATTGACTGGGCATTGGATCAGCTGAATGATGAAATCCTGGATGCTCAGATTGATGGCATGAACATTGCACAGATTGCAGAGCAGCGAACTGCAAAGTTCTGCCATTTTGGAAATGTATATAAAAATGAATATCAGGCAATCAAATATGCTTACCAGATGATGAAAGCAGTATCTGTTCTGGAAGTGACCAGTGATATCAAGACTATGGTAGCTGATTATCAGAAACAGACATATTTGGTTGATTCTTATTATAGATGGTTTTACAGTGCATATGACTGTATTGAAGATGCAGAGAGATTTTCGAAGGTAAGAGAACGGATTGAGAATATGTATTCCTTTACATATCTGCAGAAAGTAACACCGAAGTGGAATCAGGAGTTGACAGATAATTTAATGGTAGACACTGGTTTAAAACGTCAGGAAGACTTTTATCGCAATTACCTGAAGGCTTATGAAGGAAAGAACCGTGTCATCGTTATTATTTCTGATGCTTTCCGGTATGAATGTGCAAAAGAATTGATGGAACGATTGGAACTGGATGAGAAATGTACTCCGAAATTAGATTGTATGATAAGCAGTCTACCTTCGGTAACATCAGTGGGAATGGCAAGCCTTTTACCACATCAGGAATTACAGGTAGATGATAAGTTGAATGTCACAGTAGATGGGCAGAGTTGCGGTGATCTGGCATCCAGAAATAAGATTTTAAAAGAACAGAATGAAAATAATGTGGCATTGTCCTTTGATGAAGTTGTAAAAGCAATTAAAGAGAACGATAAGAAAGTACTACAGAATAAGAATATTATATATATTTATCACAATCAGGTGGATGCTCGTGGGGATAAGCCAGCCAGTGAAAATGAAGTATTTACAGCCTGTTCAGAAGCTATTGAGGAAATTCATAAGTTGATTAAGAAGTTAACTAGCTTTATATCAGCATCAAAATTCTTTATCACGGCGGATCATGGTTTCTTGTATAAGAGAGACAAGTTACATGAATTTGATAAAGTATCTTATGATCGAGAAATCTGTGCATATTCCAATAAGCGGTTCCTGCTTACTACTCAGAAGGTGAATGAACCGGGAATGAAATCCAGATTGATGGCATATCTGAACAATTTATATGTGACAACGCCGATTGGAGCAGATATTTTTAAAGTAGCCGGTGGCGGGCAGAACTATGTGCATGGAGGTTCTTCTCTTCAGGAGATGCTGATTCCAGTAATTGAGCTGACAACGAATACCAGAGCCGTTGCATATGATTACGTGGATGTGATTTTGACTTCTGTGAACAGAAAGGTGACAAATCTGATCACTTACTTTGATTTTATCCAGACAGAGAAAGTGACTGATACCATGAAAGCAAGAAGTCTGGTGGCATACTTTACGACAGAAGAGGGAGAAAAGATATCTTTTGATGTGCCAATTGTTGCGAACAGCCGGGAAGATGCTCCAGAGAAGAGAACATTCCATGAGAAATTTACATTGAAGTCCAGAGAATATAAGTATGGAGACAAGTATTATCTGGTGCTGGCAGATGCAAATGATGAGAAGAACATACTGCAGCAGTATGAATTTATGATTGATATTGCGTTTGTGGATGATTTTGGATTTTGAGGTGATAACAAATGATTAAATCATTAAAAATAAAAAATTTTAAGAGTATTTATAATATTACTGTCAAATTTAACCCCAATTTTAATGTGATTATCGGGGAAAATAATATAGGAAAAACGACACTGTTTGAAGCTGTTTTATTGTGGAAAATGTGCTATGATGGCACAATAAAAAAGAGCAAAAAGGGATTTTATGCACAAGCACATAATCTCTTATTCCGAGATATGGAACATATTAGAGTATATCAGGACATGGATTTATTTCCACACAATTATTCAAAAAAGGATGCGGAAGCGGAGATTACATTGGAAATTGAATATAATGGGATATCTTATAGATTAGGATTTAGACTTGAAAAAGTTGATTCTATGGATGACGCATATTATCAAACAAAATATATTGATTACTCTGAATTTGAAAAATTTGCTGAAATGGTTAATTCGATTCCCGGCAAAAATTTATCAAATTTTATTATGATTAGTGAAACAAGGCCGATTGCTAATATTATAGCAAAAGAACCATATATGTATAAAGCTCAGGTAATGGATAAAATTGCAAAAGGAAAAGGATATGAGGTCTTACGTAATAAAATTAAGGATAATATTTTGAATGTGCAGGAACATATCAATAATGTAATGGGAAAAGACTATCAAATCGTTGAAAAGCAAAAAGATGATAAGACTTATATTTCCATAAAAGTGGATGGTAAAAATATTTTTTCATATGGCAGTGGTTTTTTACAACTTGCAGAAATATTTTCTTCATTAGAATATGTGGAACCAGAAATATATTTACTTTTAATTGACGAACCAGATTCACATCTTCATGCTAAATTACAAAGAAGATTGATAAATGAATTGAGAACATTAACGAATAGTCAGTTACTGATTATATCTCATAACGATCGTTTTTTGAAAGAAGTGGATGAAGAAGAAATTTTGTTCATGACAGAAAGTGCTAAAGAGAATGGTATAGTAGATCATCTTCCAGCAGGATATAAAGGGATTGTTCTCGAAAATTTAGTTGGAGTCTTGAAGATGTTGAAAAGTTACGAAATGCTAGAAAACTGATTTTAGTAGAAGGAGTGGGAGATATTGACTTTCTTGATACGATGTGTCCTAAATATGAAGAGTATGCAAATGTGTCTTTTCCGATGAAAATAGTTGTAAAAATGGATGGAATAGATACTTTAAACGCTAAGTTAATTACATATTCACGTGCATTAAAAGGTATAATTCCTACAAACTGCAAATGGCTTTTAATTAGAGATACTGACTGTGTTCCATGTAATAAAAAAGAATCTGCTGGAAATGTAGATAAAAAGAATGTTGATACCAGTGGTGCGGAATTTAAAGTATTTTTTCAAAATGGTTATGGCATAGAGTCAACATTTGCAGCTGAGCCTGATAAATTGGCAAAATTATTATGCTCATATTATAGTTTAGAAAACTCAGAAGACGTGGTTGAAAATATTATAATGGAAACAAACGCTGAGTATTTTAATAAGGTCAAGGATGTTTTAAATGTTGAAGTACATCAGGAACTAGAAAAACATTATAAACGCCAAAAAGAGGCACGTTCTGGAAAAATATATGACAACTTGCAATTTACGGATATGCTT
>CANPET010000220.1 GCA_947573465.1 uncultured Eubacterium sp. | reverse complement strand
ACAGGCTTTTGGGTAGATCCGGATGATGTGAAACGTCCGGCTTATCAGACAGATGTTACTTCAGGGAAGATGACTACTTCTTTTGATGAAAATATCGACAAAGAATTTAAAGAGTGGTTTGATGGAAATATTATCGGTTCATATTTTGAGGGAGTTTATCCGTGGACACGATTGGGATATACCTATGATTGGGCGGATAATGATACAGAATATGGTCTGACAGAATTTTTAGTGCTGAATAAATCAAAAGTAAAAGTTGAATTTACAGATACTACAGCAGAGTTTATCAAAAGAATCACAAAATAATAGAAAATTATTAGATAAAAAGGCGTCGCTTTGAAGTTGTAAATGAAATGTTGGATGACAACTAACATTTAGAGATATACTTCTTTCGCGACACCTTTTTTATTTGATATCATTATACTTATTGAATAATCGTTCCGACTTTTCCTTTGATTCCGGCTTTTGCTTTGTCGAGATTTGTAATAATTGCAGTTCTGTCTTTTCCTGCCAGTACAAATGACAATGATGCATCAATCTTTGGAAGAGAAGTGACTGGGTCGAAATAACCGTCTGCAATTAACTTCTCAGCTTCATCTGTAGAAATTTCTTTTAATTCTTCTGTAACGCCATTCTTTTCAATGGTGAGATAATCACTGGATGTAAGAATCATAAGAGCAGAAGCATCTAACATATCTGCAAGTTTTGCAGCGGTATAATCTTTTTCAATAATACCACTGGCACCTTTTAATCCGGTACGCTGTTCTAATACCGGAATACCACCACCTCCGGCAGCAATTACTAATTGGTGAGCATCGACTAATGCTTTGATAGCATCTATCTCGTATATGTCGATTGGCTTTGGACTGGCAATAATTCTTCTGTATCCGTCTTCACCTTCCTTTTTCTTTTCATTGTCAGCTTCTTCCTTTGTCATCAGACGTCCAATGACCTTAGAAGGTGCATTGAAGGCTCTGTCAAATGGGTCAACTCTTACCTGAGTGATAATTGTGCTGACCGGTTTATAAATGCCACGGGATAGAAGTTCTGTACGAATAGCGTTTTGCAAATCAAAACCAATATACCCCTGACTCATAGCTCCACAGATAGACATTGGGGCAACGGTTCTTTCTTCGTCCAGTCTGGAATATTCTGTCATAGCAGTCTGAATCATTCCAACTTGTGGTCCATTACTGTGTGTAATGATTACTTCGTATTTTTCTTCTACTAAATCTGCAATGGCTTTTGCAGCTGCTTTTACACGTTCCTGTTGCTTTGGAAAAGATTCACTGAAAGCATTTCTTCCAAGTGCAACAACTACTTTTTTATTGTTCATATTTCTGTCTCCTTATGCGTTAAAATAGATATATTAAGTATAAGATAAATCTGTATAAAATACAATGAATCTATTACAATTGGTCTGATAACACTTCCCATTCCTGCATTAAATCATCTAATTTTTCACTAATTTCGTTTTGTTCCTGGCTGATTTCATTCAGTTTGGCAGAGTTTGTGGCAACCGTCTCATCTGCTATTAGTTCATCTAATTCATTCAGCCTGTCCTCATATTTTTTTATTTTTTCTTCAATTTTTGAAATATCATTTTTCAATTTTCTTATCCTTGCGGCTTCAGCCTTCCTTTCTAAATAATCCTGTTTATTAGCAGAAACAGCTTTTGTTTCTTTTTCTTTTATAATTTCAGGAGCGAAAGTAGCAGTTAGTTCTTCCTTTTTCTCCTCGTAATAATCATAATTACCAAGGTAATTAATTAATTTGGTATTAGTTAATTCTAGTATTCTGCTGGCAGTCTGGTTGATAAAATATCTGTCGTGGGAAACATATAGTACAGTTCCGGTATAGTTATTTACGGCATTTTCCAAGATTTCTTTTGATGTCATATCCAGATGGTTGGTAGGTTCATCCAAAATAATCAAATTTGCTTCTGACAGCATTAATTTAGCAAGGGATAATCTTCCCTTTTCCCCACCGCTCAAGTCGGATACACGCTTAAAAACATCATCCCCCGTAAACATAAAAGCAGCGAGAGTGTTGCGTATTTTGGTGTTGGTCATATTAGGATATGCATCTGCAATCTCTTCGAAGAGTGTATTTTCATCAGAAAGATTATGATGCTCCTGATCATAATAGCCAATATGTACATTTGTGCCAAGTTTAATGGTACCGGCATCAGCATCTACTAAATCATTAATGATTTTCAAAATTGTAGTCTTTCCAGTTCCATTATCACCAATTAAAGCAACATGCTCACCACGTTTTATTTCAAAGTTTAAATCCGTAAAAAGTGTTGTGCTATAAGATTTACTTAAATCGCTAACTGATAAAACATCATTACCGCTGACAATATCAGGTTCAAGAGTAATGGTCATATTATCCTGAATGTCCATTGGCTTTTCTATGAATTCCATTTTATCTAACTTTTTTTCGCGGCTTTCAGCACGTTTATAAAACTTTTCCTGTTTATAAGAGCGAAGTTTTGCGATAACTTCTTCCTGATGTTTGATTTCGCTTTGCTGCTTCAGGTAAAGATTCATTTGTGCTTCACGCAGTTCTTTTTTCTTTACAGCGAAAGCAGAGTAGTTGCCATCATATACATGGCATTTATGATTTTCAATTTCAATAACTTTCGTGACAATTTTATCAAGAAAATATCTGTCATGGGCAATAATCAGTACAGCACCACTATAGTTTAATAGATATGTTTCTAACCATTTGATAGAATTTAAATCAAGATGGTTTGTAGGCTCATCAAGCATAATAATATCCGGCTTTTCCAGAAGCAGTTTACAAAGAGCTACACGGGTTTTTTGTCCTCCCGACAAGGTACCTACCTGTTTATTGAAATCTTCTTCAGTGAATCCAAGACCTTTGATAACACCTTCGATTTCACTTTTATAAGAGTAGCCGTTTTGCAGTTGAAAACGATGCTCTAAGTTGGTGTATGTTTCCATGAGTTTGGATAACTCATCACCTTTTACATGAGACATCTGATTTTCATATTCTACAAGACGGGCTTCCATATCTATAAGATCCTGCTTAACAGTTTTTACTTCATCATAAATAGAATTGTGGGAACTCAGGTCCTGATATTGTGCAAGATAACCAATCGTTTTATCTTTTCCTAAAGTAACCGTTCCCTCATCAGCTGAAAGTTCGCCCATAATGATTTTCATCATGGTAGATTTGCCGGCACCGTTGTTTCCGACAATAGCTGCTTTTTCATTATCATTCACAAAAAAAGAACAATCATCAAGTATTGTGTCTATTCCGTATGATTTACTAATATGATTACATGAGAGTATCATGAAATTTTTCCTCCATATTTTTTCGAGATAAGGGTCTTAATAAAATATTGTTCAAAAGACCTGTTTCAGAAACAAATTTTAATTAAATGTCCGTTCAATAGTCTATCATAATTTTATAAATTTTGGAACAATATAAACTTTGACAAATATTTGAC